>CAWUXN010000064.1:0-3543 GCA_963926415.1 uncultured Loktanella sp. | reverse complement strand
GTGTTGGCGCTGCCTGAGAACATGTTGAGCGCGTCCGCAGATGTACCGGACTTCGCAGGATTCTGGCAGACTTCGGTCACGCCGGATGACGGCGTCTGGGACGATCTGCTGACACGGTTGCGCGGTGCCAAGCGGCCCGTGATGGTCGTTGGCGGGCCGCATTGGTCGGCTGATACTGAAAAGACGCTGGGGGCATTTGCCAGCGCGGCGCAGATCCCGGTCGCAACGGCGTTTCGGCGGCAGGATTACCTCGATAACCGCCATCCATGCTTTGCTGGGGACCTAAATGTCGGGGTGAATCCGGCGCTTGCGGCGCGGGTGCGCGATGCCGATGCGCTGCTTTTGGTGGGCACACGGTTCGGCGATATCGAAACGCAGGGCTATTCGTTGGTGAACCCGGCGGACCCCGGCAAGATGATCCTGCATGTTCACGCTGATGCGGACGAGATCGGTCGCGTCTATGGCGCAGACCTTGGGGTCGTCTGCCCCGGCGATGTGGCGATGAAAGGCCTGCTGGCGGGTATAGAGCGGCAGTCCGGATGGGCGGGTTGGACCAGTGACGCGCAGACCGCACGAGCCGCTTTTGATCGCTGGCAAGACCCGGCCGAAAGCCCCGGCACCGTCAAGCAAGAGGAGGTTGTCCGGTGGCTGTCAGAGACGCTGCCGCAGGATGCGATCCTGACCAATGGTGCTGGCAATTATGCGGCATGGTTGCACCGGTATTTCACCTATAAACAGTATGGCACCCAGCTGGCACCGACGTCGGGGTCCATGGGTTATGGCTTTCCGGCGGCCATCGCTGCGGCGTTGGAGCATCCAGAGAAAGCGGTTGTCTGTCTGGCCGGGGATGGTTGTTTTCAGATGACCTGCAACGAGCTTTCGACAGCCATTCAGCACGGCGCAGCCCCGATCGTCATCGTGATGAACAACGGCCGTTATGGCACGATCCGCATGCATCAGGAGCGGACCTATCCGGGCCGGGTGTCGGGCACGGTGCTGGCAAACCCCGATTATGCGGCGCTGGCGCGGGCTTACGGTGGCTTTGGCGCGACGGTAACCGATCAGGCGCAGTTCGCGGATGCCTTTGCGCAGGCGCGGGCGGCGGGGACGGTTGCGGTGATCGAATGTGTGTTGGACAGCCGTGTTTTGTCTCCGGGTGTATCACTGGCATAGCCGATTTTTCGGCGAAAAACCGGAAGGCGGGGCGCGGCCCCCGAGGTATTTGGGACGAGAAGAAGGTTAGACCTGTTGCCAGTCCGTCGGGGTGTTCGCTTGCCATTCGGTGCGATGCAGCAGTGGGGTGTCGTCGTCGCTGGCCGCAATCCCTAGGCAGAGGTACGCGGTGAAGGCCCAGTTCTTCGGGGCGTTCAGTGTTTCATGCAGCGCGTCCGAATCAAGGATGGACACCCAGCCGACACCGATGTTGTCGGCGCGTGCGGCTAGCCACAAGCTGTGGATCGCGCAGACGGTCGAGAAGGTCAGCATTTCTGGCATGCTCTGGCGGCCAAGGCCGTGCCCCTCGGATGGGTCACGTTCGGTAAAGATCGCCAGATGGACCGGGGCTTCGCGCAGGCCGGCGAGTTTCAGGGCGGTATAGGCCGCCTTTTGCGCGCCGTAGTAGCGGGCGGCTGCTTGCGCATTCGCAGCCTCGAAATTTACGGTGACGGCGCGGCGCAACTCGGGCGAAGTCACCTGCATCACCCGCCAAGGCCGGGCGTTACCGACGGACGGCGCAAGGTCCATCGCATCGCGCAGGCGGTCCAGTCGGTTTTGCCCGATTGGGTCGGGCAGAAAGTGGCGCACGTCTCGGCGCCATGTCAGGATATCCTGCAATGCTTGGGCATGGGCCTTGGTCATTTTCATCCAGTGGCCTTTGGTGGGGGTGGCATTGTCATGCGCCGTGATATGGTGGTGGTGCGTGTGACGGTGCCGTTCGCGTCGCGATAGGTTTTGATACCGTCCCGGATCGTCAGGGTGTCACCGGTCAGCTGATAGGTCACGTCGTCGTTCCCGGACCGCGTACTGACGACCATGTAGCTGGCCGAAGGATCGCTATCGTTGCGCATGCAATACCCAACGGGGGGGCAGCCTTGAAGCAGGCGGTGTCGCCGGGATACATTGGTGTTTGCGCCTCGCTTGCAAACAGGGTCACCGTGCCGGTCAAGACGTGGACCATCTCGTCCTCTTTCTCATGCCAGTGAAGCGTGGAAGAGGCAGAGCCGGGCAGCAGGGTTTCGATGAAGCCCCCGAACTGCGTCAGCCCGCCGGTGTCGGACAGCAGTGCGGCGGCGTAGGCACCGTCCCTCGCATCTATGCGCGCCGTGCCCTTCGGGATCAGCGGCATGTCAGTATTCCACGCCGATCTGCGCCTTGATACCAGAGCGGAAGGGGTGCTTGATCAGTTCCATTTCGGTCACCAGATCGGCCAGCTCGATCAGGTCGTCGTGGGCGTTGCGGCCGGTCAGGACGACATGGGTCATGGGCGGCTTTTCATCGCGTAGAAAGGTGACTACGTCGTTGATATCAACGTAGTCGTAGCGGATCGCGATGTTGATTTCGTCCAGCAGGACCATTGTGTTGGCTGGATCGCGGATCAGCTCTTTGGCCTTGGCCCATGCAGCCTGCGCCATTTCGGTGTCGCGGGATTTATCCTGCGTTTCCCAAGTGAAGCCTTCGCCCATCGTGTAAAACGCACAGATGTCGGTGAATTTTGCGAGGATCAGGTCGCGCTCACCCGTGCTCATCCCGCCCTTGATGAACTGCACCACGGCGCATTGCATGTCATGGGCGATACAGCGGAAGATCATGCCGAAGGCGGCGCTGGATTTGCCTTTGCCCTTGCCGGTGTGGACGATGACCAGACCCTTCTGATCGGTTTTGGTCGCCATGATCTTGTCGCGGGCGGCCTTTTTCTTGGCCATCTTCATCGCGTGGCGGTCTGGATCGTCTGTCATGGCGTTATCCTTGGTTTGCTGCGCTGCTATCTTACCGGCTTAATAGTTTTTTAACCAGTTCCTGCGCTGATGAGGGGCATGAAATATCTGATAGATCACTCTGTGCCTGACTCTTTGCGCCTGCAACGGGACGTCGATTGGATGTCGTGGTTTGCCGGAATACACCGCACAGGTAGGCGGCACCGATTTCACGATCCGCGCTGACTGTGACCTGGCCCAGGCGCTGCGCAGGAACCGGGTGATGGGCGCGCGCTACTCCATCGTGCCGGGTTTGCTGGGCGGCGATGCTGTGACGATCACCGCCCGGCTCGATTACCCGTAAGGTCTACTTCAACTAGTCGGTGATGAAATTGTAGCCGAAATCGTCGGTTTGCGGGTTGATCAGCGACGCGTTGACAACCCCGATCACTATGGCCCCCTGCAGTCCCGTCCCTGCGGCGTTGACGTTGCGCCCGGCGTTGGTCTGGTTGATCTCCTGCGCGGTCACCGACCCGCTGCGATCGTTCATTCTAAGTCCGCGGACGAAAATGGCCGGCGAATTCGGGCCGTAATCTGGCACGCTGATGTTGGCGGGATAGTTGAAAGAAGC
>CAWUXN010000063.1:0-3610 GCA_963926415.1 uncultured Loktanella sp. | reverse complement strand
AAGCCGCTGGTCACGGTATGTCAGGTGGTACGTGGCTGTCTGGGCTGCCGCTGATCTGGATGCTGGGCCTGACCGCCTTGACCATGTTCATCATCTGGGGCGCGCCCAAGGTTACGAACCTGATCCCCGCGCCGCTGGCTGGGATAGGTATTGTGGCTGCGATCGTCATCGTCTTTGGCATTGATGTGCCAGTCGTGGGCGATTTGGCATCGATCGAAGGCACCCTGCCGCCATTCCACATCCCTATGGTTCCTTTCACATGGGAGACGTTCCTGATCATTCTGCCCTTTTCGCTTATCCTCGCCGCCATCGGCCTGATTGAAAGCTTGCTGACCCTGAACCTAGTGTCCGAGATGACGAACCAGCGTGGCGGTGCCAGCCAAGAATGCATCGCGCAGGGCGTCGCCAACACCGTTACCGGCTTTTTCGGCGGCATGGGGGGCTGCGCCATGATCGGTCAGTCGATGATCAACGTGAAATCGGGCGGTCGTACGCGGATTGCAGGGATCGCGGCCGCGCTGTTTCTACTGGCCTTCATCCTGTTCGCCTCTGGATTGATAGCGCAGATCCCGCTGGCCGCGCTGGTTGGCGTCATGTTCATGGTCGTGATCGGCACCTTCGCGTGGAACAGCTTTAGCATCCTGCGCAAGGTGCCGCTGACCGACGCCGTCGTCATCGTACTTGTGACCGCCGTGACCGTGGCCACCGATCTGGCGACTGCCGTGCTGGTTGGTGTGGTCGTATCCGCGCTGGCATATGCTTGGAACAACGCGACCCGCATCCACGCCAAGACCTACACCACGCCCGAAGGCGCGAAGGTCTATCAGATCCAAGGACCGCTGTTCTTTGGCTCTGCTGAAGGCTTCAACGAGCTGTTTGAGGTTGATTCCGATCCGTCAGTCGTGATCGTCGATTTTGACGGCAGCCGCGTTGTGGACCAGTCTGCACTGGCCGCGATCGAGACCATTGCCGGCAAGTATGAGGACGCTGGTAAATCGATCCAGCTGCGTCATCTGTCGCGTGACTGCCACCGTCTGCTGTCCAAGGCCGGGCACCTTATCGTCGATAGTGACGATGACCCTGACTACGCGCTGGCGGTCGATTATTCGGTCCGTACAGGGGTTTTGGGCGGGCATTAGTGCTTAAAAACTAGGCAATTGCATGGAAACGGGGCGAAAATCCTCGTTTCCGGCTGGCCATGTGCAGGGCAAGGTTCAATACTGTGGTCTAATAACAAACCGACGGGGACCTTATGTTTTATCGCTCACTGACCGCTGCCATTCTGATGGCCTCTGCCGCGCAAGCGCAGACTGATCTACCTTTTGCGCTGGATTGGAAATTCGAAGGGCCCGCCGCGCCCTATTTCGCCGCCATCGACAACGGTCATTTCGCGGATGCGGACCTGAACGTCACTGTCGAGGCAGGCAACGGCTCGCTTGACGCGATCCCAAAGGTCGCCACAGGCGCGTTCCCCGTAGGCTTTGCCGACATCAACAGCCTGATCAAGTTCCTTGACCAGAACCCTGGCGCGCCCGTGATTGCGGCGATGATGATCTATGACAAACCGCCCTTTGCTGTGATCGGCCGCACCTCGCTTGGCATCAGCGATCCCAAATCGCTGGAAGGCAAAGTCCTGGGGGCCCCGCCGCCTGATGGCGCATGGGCTCAGTTCCCGATTTTTGCCGCCGAAAACGGCCTTGATATGGCTGCGATCACCGTCGAGCCTGTCGGCTTTCCTACACGAGAGCCGATGCTGGCCGAAGGCAACGTCGCTGCGATTACCGGCTTTTCTTTCACTTCCTACCTGAACGCCGCCCGCCTTGGCGTGCCAGAGGATGATTTGGTCACCATGCTGATGGCCGACTACGGCGTCGATTTGTATGGCAACGCGGTCATCGTTAACACCGAATACGCTGCCGCCAACCCTGAGATCATCAAGGCCTTTCTGGGTGCTGTCGCGATGGGCTGGTCCGACGCCATTGCTGACCCGGCATCCGTCATCCCGATGCTGATCGAACGCAACCCCGCTGCCGATGCAGAGCTGGAACAGCGTCGGCTAGAGCTGTCGATTCGCGACAACGTCGACACTGATTGGGTCAAGGCGAACGGCTTTGGCGGTATCGATGCGGACCGTATGGCCAACAGCTTGGCACAGATCGCAACGACCTACGAATTCGCGACTGCGCCCGATGCGTCGCTGTATTTCACCAGCGACTATCTGCCCGAGGGCGGCTTTAAACTGGCGGAATAGGTCTTGGAAAACCTTATCGAAATCAAGGCGGTGCGGCATGCTTACCGCACCGCCTCTGGGCTTTTGCCCGTGTTGGACGGGCTTGACGTCAGCGTGCCAGAAGGCGGCTTTGTTGCCGTCGTCGGGCCGTCCGGTTGCGGTAAATCCACGTTGACCCGCCTTGTGGCGGGTCTGCTAATCCCCGACGAAGGCACGGTTAACGTCCACGGCACCCGTATCACTGCGCCGCGCAGTAATGTCGGTATGGCGTTCCAGAACCCTGTGTTGCTGGAATGGCGGAGCATTTTGCAAAACGTCATGCTGCCGCTGGAAATCGTGCCAAACAAGCTGACCAAGGCCGAAGGCGAAGAGCGTGCCCGCAAGCTGCTGGCATTGGTCGGGCTTGAGGGATTCGAGAGTAAGCGCCCCTCTGAATTGTCGGGCGGCATGAAACAACGCGCTTCCCTATGCCGCGCGCTGATCCACCAGCCAGAGGTGCTGATTTTGGACGAACCCTTTGGCGCGCTTGATGCCTTCACGCGCGAAGACCTGTGGCAGACCATGCATCAGGTGAAGGCCGAAGAGCCTTTTACCGGCGTCTTGATTACCCACGATCTGCGCGAATCGATCTTCCTTGCCGATCAGGTCGTCGTGTTGTCGGGCCGTCCGGCCAAAACGCAGTTCGTGATGGATATCCCGGACACAGGCCTGCGCACGCTGGAAGACCTTTATACTCCGCTGGCCGCCGAACGCCTGAACGTGCTGCGTCACCAGATCGAAGTCGCTCAAGGGCGGGTCGCAGCATGAAAGCGCGTCAGGTGCTTGTGCCTCTGGCCGCCGTCATTGTTTTTCTGGTCCTATGGGAAGCACTCGTCTGGGTCATGGGCTGGCCGAACTACAAGATGGCCTCGCCCTCTGACCTGATCCCGGCCTACGAGAAATACTGGTCACTGTTCCTGATCATGGGCTGGCAGACGCTGTGGCGGACCATCATTGGGCTGCTGCTGGCGGTTATTTTTGGCACCGGTCTTGGCATGGTCATGGGTTTTTCGCGCACCATGCGTGACGCCCTTTATCCGCTGCTGGTGGGCTTCAACGCTGTGCCCAAGGCGACTGTGGTGCCAATCGTGGCCCTGATGTTCGTCGGCTGGCACGATTTCAACACGGTACTGATCGCCTTTATGATCAGTTTCTTCCCCATCGCCGTGTCCGTCAGTATCGGGCTTTCGACATTGGAGCCGGAATACCGTGACATCCTACGCAGCCTTGGTGCGTCCCAGGCGCAGGTGTTCTGGAAAATTGCGCTGCCCAAGACGCTGCCAGAATTCTTTGGCGCGCTGAAAGTTTCCGTCACGCTCGCCTTCATCGGCACCAACCTGA
>CAWUXN010000062.1:0-2581 GCA_963926415.1 uncultured Loktanella sp. | reverse complement strand
CCCCTTTTTCAGCACTTTGGGCGGCAGGCCCATGTTGCCAACCTCACTCATGCCCGGATAGCCCTTGGGACCGCAGTTCTTGAGCACCATTACGCAGTTCTCGTCGATATCCAACGCGTCATCATTGATGCGCGCCTTGTAGTCGTCGATGTCTTCAAACACGACCGCCCTGCCCCGATGCTTCATCAGATGCGGACTCGCGGCAGACGGTTTCAGCACAGCACCATTGGGTGCAAGGTTGCCGCGCAGCACGGCAATGCCGCCAGAGGCCGCAAGCGCCTTTTCCACCGGCAGGATGACGTCGTCATTCCAGTTCTGGGCGCCGGCGACTTCCGCGCCAATGGTGGTCCCGCTGACGGTCAGCGCGTCATCGTGCAGCATTCCGGCTTCGGACAGACGTTTCAACACGACAGGCAGACCGCCCGCGTAAAAGAATTCCTCCATCAGGTATTTGCCGGATGGCATCAGATTCACAATCGTCGGCACGTCGCGACCGCAGCGATCCCAGTCGTCCAAGGTCAGATCGACGCCGACCCGGCCTGCTAGTGCCAACAGATGAATGACCGCGTTGGTCGAGCCGCCAATCGCACCGTTGCAGCGGATCGCATTTTCAAACGCCTCTTTGGTCATGATGTCCGACGGCTTTAGGTCGTCCTTGACCATCTGCACGATGCGGCGGCCCGTCATCTGCGCCATGACGCGGCGGCGTGAATCCACGCCCGGAATGGCAGCATTGCCCGACAGGGCCATGCCTAGCGCTTCGGCCATTGATGCCATCGTTGACGCCGTGCCCATCGTGTTGCAGGTGCCGGACGAGCGGCTCATTGCCTGCTCTGCCGCCAAGAAATCGTCTTGGGTCATCTTGCCGGCTTTGATGTCTTCGGACATCTGCCAAAGCGCAGTGCCAGAGCCCACGCGCTCACCCTTGAACCAGCCGTTCAGCATCGGGCCGCCGGTGACGACGATGGACGGGATGTCCGTCGATGCGGCCCCCATCATCAAGGACGGAGTCGTCTTATCACAGCCGACCAGCAGCACCGCGCCGTCGATGGGCTGGGCGCGCATGACTTCTTCCACCGCCATGGCGGCCAAGTTGCGGTACATCATCGCGGTGGGACGAAAGGTATTCTCGGACGCGGAAAACACCGGCACCTCGACCGGAAAACCGCCAGCTTCCCACACACCAGCCTTCACCTTCTCGGCCAGCTCGCGCAGGTGACCGTTACAGGGGGTCAGGTCGGACCACGTGTTCAGAATGCCGATCACCGGGCGCCCATCGAACAGATCGTCGGGATAGCCCTGATTTTTCAGCCAACCCCGGTGGTAGATGTTGTCGCGGCTGTTGCCGCCATACCATTCTTGCGAACGCAGGGTGCGGGGCCATGGGGCGGGAGTGAAAGTCATAGCAAGTTCCTAAAGAGTTGTAACGCGAACGCGCGGCGATTGCGGCGCGTCATCTATGGCCAGGGGATTGCGCAGGGGCAAGCCAAAGGCCGGGGCACCGATTTCATAGATATCGCCCGACTGGCACACAACGCCCTTGGCGAACGACAGCGTCGCCGTGCCGAACATATGCACATGCACATCGCCGGGCTGGCAAAAGATCCCGTATTTGAAATGGTGATGCTCCAGATTGGCGATGGTGTGAGACATGTTCGCCTCGCCGCTCACAAATGGGGCGTCAAAAATCGTCTCTTCCCCGCGCAGAATGCGGCTGTAGCCCTGCACATCCGCAGGCAGATCGCCAACCAGCAACTCTGGGCCGACGGAACAGACACGCAGCTTAGAATGGGCCAGATAAAGATAATTCTGCTTTTCCGTCACATGGTCCGAAAACTCGTTCGCAAGGGCAAAGCCGACGCGGAATGGCGCACCGTCCGGGCCGATGATGTAGATGCCTGCGATCTCCGGCTCCTCGCCCGCGTCCAATGCAAAGGACGGCGAAGGCAGTGCGGCACCCGGGGCCATCATGGCGTGGCCCGTGCCCTTATAGAACCACTCCGGCTGCACGCCGGGACCGTCGCCAACGGGCTTGCCTGACTCCACACCCCAGCGGAACATCTTCATCGAATCCGTTTCCGCTTTGTCGTCCTTTTCATGCATCGCCGACCGGGTAGAGGCGCTGCCCAGATGCGTCAGGCCAGTACCGGTCAGATAGGTATGCGCGGGATCGGGATGGAACAGTGGCGGTAACATCTGACCGGCGGCATAAATTGCTTCTAGATCGACAACATCGCTCATACCCAGCTGTCCCACCCGGTCGCGCAGGGACGTGCCAGTCGCGGCGCAATCCATCGCCAGATCATACAGCGACAGATCAGTCGCCACATTACAGGCCTGTGTGCCGTCGCGGGCGACAAGCTGAATGCGGCCATCAGTCGTACGGTATTGTGAAAGCAGCATGTCGCTTATCCTTTTCTTTTGTTCATGACGTCAAAGATGACGGCGGCCAGCAGCACCAAGCCTTTGATGCATTGCTGCCAGTCGATGCCGATGCCCAAAATCGACATACCGTTGTTCATCACCCCCATGATGAAAGCACCGATGACGGCACCCACCACGGTACCGACGCCGCCCGCCA
>CAWUXN010000061.1:0-5579 GCA_963926415.1 uncultured Loktanella sp. | reverse complement strand
GCGCGCTGCGACTGCACATGCCTGCGACATGTCCAGCCATGCGTTTTTCGGTCACAAAGGCAGCAACGGGTCGAACATCAACGCCCGCGTCCGATCTGCCGGGTATGCGGCCTGCACCGTCGCCGAGAATCTGGCTTGGGGCTATCCCACATCGGGGCAGATCATTGGCGGCTGGATGAACTCGGCTGGGCATCGGTCGAACATGTTGCATCCGCGGGTCAAGGAAATGGGAATCGGCATCAGTCAAGGAGGCAAGGGTCCGAACTGGGTTCTGGTGTTGGGGCGCAGCTGCTAGCAAACCGGGCCGTCCCGCGCTATCTGGGTCCTTAATCCAAACGGGCAGGGGGCAGTCACATGCGCATCATTTTCATGGGAACGCCGGACTTCTCCGTGCCAGTTCTGCAGGCCCTGCATGACGCCGGCCACGATATTGCCACCGTCTATACCCAGCCGCCACGGCCCGCCGGGCGCGGGAAAAAAGACCGGCTCGGCGCTGTGCATCAGCGCGCGCTGGAACTGGGCTTATCCGTCCGCCATCCCGTTTCGTTGAAGGGCACCGAGGCGCAGGCAGAATTTTTCGCGCTGAATGCCGATATTGCCGTCGTCGTCGCCTATGGTCTGATTCTGCCGCAAGCGGTGCTGGATGCGCCGCACCACGGCTGCCTGAATATCCACGCCTCACTGCTGCCGCGCTGGCGCGGGGCGGCACCGATCCACCGCGCGATCATGGCAGGGGATGCGGAAACCGGCATCTGCATCATGCAGATGGAGGCTGGTCTGGATACGGGCCCCGTGCTGCTGCGCCGCGCTGTAGCGATTGCGCCGGATCAAACCACGGGCCGCCTGCATGACGCGCTGTCGGACATAGGTGCCGCACTGATCGTGAAAGCGTTGGACCAACTGCCCGCGCTGACCCCGCAGGTGCAGCCAGAGGACGGCGTCACCTATGCCACCAAGATTGACAAGGCCGAGGCGCGTATCGACTGGACTCAGCCCGCGAGCACCGTTGACCGCCAGATCCGTGGCCTGTCGCCCTTTCCGGGCGCATGGTGCGAAATCGGCGGCGAGCGTGTGAAACTGCTCGGCAGTGCTGTGGTGGACGGACAGGGCGACCCAGGTCAGGTCTTGACCGGCTTGGCCATCGCTTGTGGAACGGATGCTGTGCAGATCACGCGGTTGCAGCGGGCTGGCGGCAAAGCGTTGGATGCGGATGTCGCCCTGCGCGGCTTCGATCCCGGACCCTTTGTGATGTAACCGAAGGCAGGATCAAAACATGCTCCATCCCGACATTCCCTTCGCCCTTGTTGGGATCGACCACATCGTCTTTCCGGTCGATGTCATGCCCCGCGCGCGGGCGTTTTACCGCGACGTGCTGGGCTGTGCGCCCGGCTATACCTATCCCGCGATTGGGATGGAGCCGGTCTGGACGGGCAACGCGCTGATCGTGCTTTCGGATAACCCACCCCGGTGCCGCCACTGCCGTGCCGCCCGTGGCGGCTGGTCGCAACATCGATCACGTCTGCATCGCCACATCGCCCTTTGCCCCGCAAGACATGCGCGACCATTTGGCCCGGCATGATGTCACGATCGTCCGCGAGGCGACCAAGGGCGGCGCGCGCGGCGTGGGGCACTCGTTCTATATCCTTGATCCCTTCGACAATAAGCTAGGTATCAAGGAGCCCGCCGAATACCGCGACGAGCGCGCTTGAGGCGGCCTTAGCCCATCCGTTCTGAGACATAAGATCCGGGCGACGCGGGGAAGACGATGGTCTTGTTGCCGTTCAGAAAAACCCGGCGGTGGATATGCGCGTGGATCGCGCGTGCCAGCACTTGCGCTTCGACGTCACGGCCAAGACTGACGTAGTCACCAGCCGATTGCGCATGGGTCACGCGCACGGTGTCCTGCTCGATGATCGGACCCTCGTCCAGATCGGCGGTGACATAGTGCGACGTCGCGCCAATCAGCTTGACACCGCGCTCGAACGCCTGCTTGTAGGGGTTGGCCCCCTTGAAGCTCGGCAGGAACGAGTGGTGGATGTTGATGATCCGCCCCGACATGGTCTGGCACATGCGGTCCGACAGGATCTGCATATAGCGCGCCAGCACGATCAGCTCTGCGCCCGCATCCTCGACCACGGACAAGATCTGTGCCTCGGCTTGCTGCTTGTTTTCTTTCGTGACCTTGATGCAGTGGAACGGGATGTCGTGGTTCACGACGACCTTTTGGTAATCTAGGTGGTTGGAGATCACGGCAACGATGTCGATGGGCAGCGCACCGATGCGCCAGCGATACAGCAGATCGTTAAGGCAATGGCCAAAACGGCTGACCATGATCACGACCTTCATTTTTACGCTTTCATCGTGAAAGGCGTATTTCATCTCGAACTTTTCCGCCGCTGCGACAAAGCCATTCTGAAGCCCCTCCAGATCGCGCGTACCGTCGTTTTCAAAGCTCATGCGCATGAAGAATTGGCCCGTCTCGGTGTCGTCGAACTGGGACGAATCCGTGATGTTGCAATCGTTGTCAGCCATGTAGTTTGCGATCGCGGCCACGATCCCTTTGGATGACGGACAATTTACGGTTAGGGCATAGTTTGTCATTTGGCTAACTTTTCGTCTGAGGGCGGTCAGGCCGTTATTGGTTGTTGTCTCGCATCTTGGCGCACGGACACAACTTGGAAACGGCGCTGCCGAGGGCGAAAACGACGGCGGGCCCAGAAGCGGGGCCAGATCGCAGGGCTAGTCGATCGCGCCAAAGGCCGCGCCGGTCCGGGTGCAGTCGCGGATCACGTCGGCACCGCAGTCGCGTGGTTCCAGATCGCGGGTCAGGCAGATCCGCGCCTCTTGGATCTCGCCGCTTGTGCAAGTTATGGTCAGGCCGTCGCGGGGCAGGTCCGTGTTGGCGTCGACAAAGGCATCCTCGATCAGGCTGGCGGGCAGGGTCACGTCGCGGGTCAGCTTGCGTAACGCCTGCGGGATGCGGATGCTGTCATAGTCGTCCCGCCCCGCACGATAAAATGCCTGCGGTGACAGGCCCGAACAACTGCCGCGCCTGTTCTACTGATATCACGCCAGCCCGGACGTGCTCATAATGTCGGCTATTGCGGCGGTGTCCTGCCGCGATGGGGGGGCATAAGTGGTACGGCAGTCCTGCCGATAGCCGCGATCATATTGCGGCCACAGCGCGTGCAGGACCCAGCCTCAATCAGCACCGGGCGAACATGGCGGTGAATTGCGGGTCCGTCCGGTCTGATCGCACCAGTTCGGCGACCACGACAGTAACATGACATAATAGTCGAATTCCCCCGCCTTGTCCTGAGCGGCAGCGGGCACGGCGAGCGTCAACGCAAGGGCTGTCAGGGCGGCTTTCATGTTTTTGATCTTCCCAATTTCGGCTGGTTCACCTATATTGCATTCAAGTTCCCCGACAATGTGAACCCGGCCCACGCGGTCAGCCCCTTCAAGGGCGCAGGGAAGGCTTGTCGAATTGATGGATAGGAGTGAAGACGATGTCCGATAAACCGATCATGGCCAAGGCCACCGCAGTTTGGCTGTGCGACAATACCACACTGACGTTTCAGCAGATCGCGGACTTCTGCGGGCTGCACCCGCTGGAAGTGCAGGGCATTGCTGATGGTGATGTTGCGACTGGCGTCAAAGGGTTTGATCCAATTGGCAACAACCAGTTGACGCAGGAAGAGCTGGACCGCGCACAGGCCAATCCGCAGCACATGCTGAAGCTGAAATTCAACGCTGCTGCCCAGGGCGAAGAAAAGCGCCGTGGCCCGCGTTACACTCCCCTGTCCAAGCGTCAGGACCGTCCGGCGTCGATCTATTGGTTGGTGAAATTCCACCCAGAGCTGGAAGATAGCCAGATCAGCAAGCTGGTTGGCACGACCAAGCCGACGATTGCTGCGATCCGCGACCGGACGCATTGGAACATCAATAACCTTGACCCGATCGACCCTGTCGCGCTGGGTCTTTGCAAACAGTCCGAACTGGACGCAGCGGTACAAAAGGCCAACGCCAAGCGCGCCCGTGAAGGCACTGCGATGACCGATGACGAGCGTCGCAAGCTGGTGTCCACCGAAAGCAGCCTTGGCATGTCGCCAGAGACCAAGATGCCGTCGTCGATGGCCGGGCTTGAGACATTCAGCCTGTCCGATGACGCCCCAATCGAGGAAGAAGAAGTCGAAGACAAGCGCGACATCCGCGACGCCGAAAGCTTCTTTAACCTGCCCGAAGACGTCGATGCGACCAATAATGATGAAGACGAAGATGACGACGACACCGATACGCGCCACAAGCGCTAAGTCTTAGCCCAGTAAGAAAAAAAGCCCCGGCCATGTGCCGGGGCTTTTGCGTTTGTGGGGGTCAGACTCGGTCTTCGTCGTCCAGTAAAATGCGGGCGGCATTGCCGCTGTCATCGTCATATTGCTGTGATCGCACAGTCCAGATGAAACCGATCAGGCCAACGCTGCCCAAGATCAGGGAAATCGGGATCAGAACCACTAGGACGTTCACTTGACCCACCGCATCCGCTGTGCGTTCAGCAGCACCGTTAGCGATGATGCCGACATCGCCAGCGCCGCCATCAGCGGTGTCGCGACCCCGGCCAGCGCGATGGGGATCGCAATCGCGTTATAAAGAGCGGCAATGGCAAAGTTCTGCTGTGACAGCCGCCGGGTGGCGCGGGCGATGTGCAGCACCAGCGGCAAATCTGCAAAGCTTTCCTTGAGCACAACCACGTCGGCGGCGTTGCGCGATGCCTCTAGCGCGGTAGAGGGCGCAATGGACGCGTGGGCCGCAGCCAGCACGGCGGTGTCATTCAGCCCGTCACCGATCATCAACACGCGCCCGCCTGCTGCGCTGAGGATCGACAGCCGGTTTAGCTTGTCCTGCGGTGTCGCACCGGAAATGACCGGCACCGACAGTCGGGCGGCCAGCGCCTCTGCCGGGCCGGCGGCGTCGCCGGTTACGATTTCGCAGGGCAGATCAATGCCGGCGATGGCCGCCTTTACGCCGGGGCGCAGGACCTCTGGTGCCTCGAGGAGGGTGTGGGGCGCATCGCCAATGGCAAGGCACAGGCCGGGGTTCGCCGCGCCGATCCACAGGCCGCGGCCGAGCCTGACCGAGATATCGCCATAGCGGCCTACCACGCCATTCCCCGCGACTTCGCGCACATCTGTCAGGTCCGCTGCAGGTGTATTGGCCAGCGCCGTGACCACGGCCCGCGATAGCGGGTGATGAGAGCTTTGCGCCAGCGCCTTGGCGATCTGGCGGTCTGTCTCGCTCAGATCTTCAGGGAGTTGAATAAATCGGCGGGTCAGGGTGCCGGTCTTGTCGCACATGATCTGCGTAACCTCGGCCAGCCGTTCCAGCGCGGTGGCGTGGCGCACCAGATAGCCCAGCGAAAAAAGACGGCTGACCGCCGCTGTTGATACAGCTGGCACCGCCAGCCCAAGCGCGCAGGGGCAGGTGATGATCAGAACCGCAATCGCGATATTCAGCGCCAGCCGCAAATCGCCGGTGGCCGCCCACCAGCCCGCAAAGGCGATTGCCGCCAGCAGATGCACACC
>CAWUXN010000060.1:0-5461 GCA_963926415.1 uncultured Loktanella sp. | reverse complement strand
CCTGTGGTTGCAGGGTCGGCATATCCTTCATCGAATGCACGGCGATATCGATTGCGCCGTCCGCCAGCGCCTCTTCGATCTCGCGGGTGAACAGGCCCTTGCCGCCGATTTCTTTCAGCGGGCGATCGATGATCTGATCGCCGGTCACTTTAATGATTACGATGGTAAATGCCTCGAATGGCAGATCAAAAGCGACCGCCAAACGCTCACGGGTTTCATTGGCCTGAGCCATTGCGAGGGGCGATCCTCGGGTTCCGATCTTAAGCGCGGCGGCGGGTGTGGGCAAATTCAACATCATGTATCAACTGTTAGCCCTGCCAATCTGGCTTGACAACAGCCCTGCGCGTTGCGACCAAACCCGCAACACAAAGGACGTCCCATGCCTCAGCAAAAGACCATTCTGCGCGCCCTAGCGGGTGAAACCCTGCCCACGCCCCCGATTTGGATGATGCGGCAGGCCGGGCGGTATCTGCCGGAATACAAGGCGACCCGCGCGAAGGCCGGCGATTTTTTGTCGCTGTGCTACAACCCAGAGCTGGCGGCAGAGGTGACGTTACAGCCGATCCGCCGCTACGGTTTTGACGCGGCGATCCTGTTTGCGGACATCCTGCTGTTGCCGCAGGCTTTTGGGGCGGATCTGTGGTTTGTCACTGGCGAAGGACCGCGCCTGTCCACGATCACCGATCAGGCTGGTCTGGGCAAGCTAGGCCCGGTAGATGAAATCGACGCCGTGCTGTCGCCTGTTTATGAAACGGTCAAGATCTTGTCGCGCGAATTGCCCAAGGAAACGACGCTCATCGGCTTTGCCGGCGCGCCTTGGACTGTTGCGACTTATATGATTGCAGGCCAAGGCACCCCTGATCAGGGCCCTGCCCATGCGCTGAAGGATCAAAACCGCCCCGTGTTCGAGGCGCTGATGGCAAAGATCACCGAAGGCACGATCCATTACCTGTCGCGCCAGATCGACGCCGGGGCAGAGGTCGTCAAGATTTTCGACAGCTGGGCCGGATCGCTGCAGGGCGATGATTTCGCGAAATACGCGGTGGAGCCTGCGCGTCAGATCACGGCCGCGCTGAAGGCCAAGTATCCGCATATCCCCGTCATCGCGTTTCCGCGCGGTGCTGGCACCCGCTATCAGGGGCTGCATGCCGCGATTGGTGCCGATTGCATTGCGCTGGATGACGGTGTCACGCCAGAATGGGCCGCGGGCCATGTGCAGATCGATGGCTGCGTGCAGGGCAATCTGGCGTCCCGGCACATGGTGACGGGCGGGAAGGATTTAATCCGCGAAACCCGCAAGGTTGTGCAGGCCTTCAGCGGTGGGCCGCACATCTTTAACCTTGGCCACGGCATCACCCCCGATGCAGACCCGGCGAATGTGCAGTTGATGATCGACACCGTTCGCGGCATATGATGTACGTGCCTCCGGCGTTCCAAGAAGACCGTACCCATGTGCTACGCGCAGCTGTGGATGACATAGTCTTTGGCGCGCTGGTCACGCAATCGGATGACGGCCCTGTCGTCACCCATGTGCCGATGATGCTGACCGGGCCCGATGACGCGATGGTGCTGGAAGCCCATGTCGCGCGGGCCAACCCGCATTGGCGTAGCACCGGACAGGCGGTCGCAATATTTCAAGGGCCGCATGCCTATATCAGACCGGGGTTTTATCCGTCCAAGGCAGACACAGGCAAAGTCGTCCCGACCTGGACCTATATCGCTGTGCACGCCCACGGGATGTTATCCGCCGTGCAGGATGGCGATTGGCTGCACGCCCATGTCAGCGCCATGACAGACAAGATGGAATCCGGCCGGCCTGCCCCTTGGGCGGTAAACGATGCCCCCGCCGACTACATCGCCAGCCTGCAGCGCGGCATCGTTGGATTGCGCCTGCCGGTCACACGGCTGACCGGGGCGTGGAAGGTGAACCAGCATAAATCACAGGCAGACCGTGCTGGCACAGTGCAGGGACTGGCAGCCAGCGGACCGATGGGCCTAGTCCTTGCGCAGGTTCTGCAGCCCAAGGACTAGACACGCGGCTTAGCCGCCCGTCAGACCTTCAATTGCAGGCAGCGGCACAGGTTGGGCGACAAAGGCTTTCTTGCGCTTTTCATAAAAGGCATTGCCGCCAGCGGTCACGACGTAGTGCATGTTGTCATAAGAAAAACTGTGGCCCGCCTGATGAAAGAACTTGGCGTCGCCGATCATCGGGTGCCGTTCGCCCCGCATCACGGACACCGCCGCCTCTTGTACACGCGGGAGGCCGTTGGCGTTCATCGGGCGCGACATCACGCCGGGCGCGAACTGGTTCTTTTGCCCAACAACGCCGCAGACCGTATCGGGAAATTCGCTCGCACGAACGCGGTTCATCACAACGTTTCCGACCGCAAGCAGACCGTCACGGCTCGATCGGTTCGATTCGAAGAACATCGCCCGCTCAAGACATTCCAGCGCATCCGTGTCCCCCCTGGCAAAGCTGCGCGTCGCGGCTGCATCCTTATCGCCGCCCAACATCCCGCAGCCGGTCAGAGAAATCGCCACGGCGATCAGGCCCACCCACTGCAGTGCTTTGCCGGATTGGTTCATTGCGCGTTCCCCGCTTATTTTCAACGCTTAGCCTATGCGCGGCAGGATGCGCCGCTCAAGCCCTGCAATGCAGCAACGGGCCCCAGCTTCCGCCAGCCAGCGGACACCCGCCGACGCACCCAAGACAATTGCGCTGCCAATCTGCTTAAAACGGCATCAAGATCAGGCACGCATCAACCCGCCGCGCGGGTCCCTGTGCACCCCCCGAACCGCGCGGTGTCAGACCCATTTTGCCAGCGGCGGCAGGCTCATCAAAACGGCGTTCGCGTCGTGGCCCGTGGCCAAGCCGAACTTGGTCCCCCGGTCATAGACAAGGTTGTATTCTGCATAAAGGCCGCGATGAATCAGCTGTGTATCCTTGTCCGCATCGGTCCACGCCAGCGTGCGGCGACGGTCCACCAAGGGCTGATAGGCAGGCAAAAAAGCGCGCCCGATGTCCTGCGTCAGGGCAAAGTCCGCGTCCCAGTCGCCGGTGCAGTGATCGTCCATAAAAATACCGCCGACACCGCGCGCGGTTTCGGTGCGGGATATAGAAATACTCGTCTGCCCACGCCTTGAGGCGAGGATAAAGATTAGTGCCGTGCGGGTCCAAGTGCTGCTGCTGCACAGCATGGAAATGAGCGGTATCATCTACATACTCGATGCAAGGGTTCAAGTCGGACCCGCCGCCGAACCACCAGGCGTGCGGCGTCCAGAACATGCGGGTGTTCATGTGCAGGGCGGGGGCATGGGGATTCTGCATATGTGCGACAAGGCTGATGCCAGATGCCCAGAACCGCGGGTCGCGGTCCATGCCCGGCACGCCGCGGGCGGCCATCGCGCGCTGCGCTGCCTCGCCCAAAACGCCGTGGACGGTAGATGTGTTCACGCCGACCTTTTCAAAAACCCGCCCGCCGCGCATCACGGACATCAGGCCACCGCCTGCCTCTGATCCGTCGTCCGACGTGCGGCGCGTCTCTGTCCTATCGAACCGGCCAGCGGGCAGGTCTGCGGTGGGGCCTGTGGTCTGGGCGTCTTCCAATCTCTCGAACGCGGCGACGATCGTGTCGCGCAGGGTTTCGAACCACGCACTTGCCTGCGCTTTTTCGGTATCCATCATGTCGGTCATCTGGCCCTTGCCCCGCTGTTATTGCATATCATCTTAAAGGGACACTAAGGGTAATGCCAAGCGCCAGACCCTTGGCCACACACCTGCCGGAGACCACTTATGCGGTACCTTCTTCCCCTCGTCCCGCTTGCCCTGCTGGCCGCCTGCGCCACACCGCAACAGCAATGCCTGAACTCTGTTTCAGAGCCACTAGGTGTGAATGCCTTTTTGATCGCGCAGACGCAGGGCAATCTGGATCGCGGCTTTGCCATAGATACGCAGCAGCGCGTTAGCCGCGGGTTCGACATGTGCCGCCAGCGCGACCGCGACGGGGTCTTCTCGACGACGCTCTGCCAAACAACGCGGGTCAAGACGGTCAATGTGCCGCAGGCGATCAACATTAATGTGGAACGCGATACGCTGGATCAGCTGCTTGCGCGGCAGGCGATCTTGGAAAAGCAGGCCTCCGCTGCGGCCAACCAGTGCCGGGCGCTCTATCCTGAATAACGCTCTTGTTTTAGTGGACCGCGATGGCGGCGGGATCGACCAGCGTGCGGCCGCCGTCCAGCGTCACAATTTGCCCCGTCACAAAGCCAGACGCGTCGGAAGCAAGGTATTGCGCCGTGTCCCCGACCTCTGACGCGTTGGCCAGACGGCCCAGAGGCGTGGCGTCGATGATCGCGCCGCGTGCACTTTCGTGATCGCGCATCCATCCCAGCAGGCTGGCCGACAGGACAGACCCGACCGATACGCCATTGACCCGGATCCGCTGCGGCGCAAGGGCGACCGCCATGCTGCGTGTCATCTGGTCCAGCGCCGCGTTCGAGATTGAAAAGCCCATCAGGTCCGGATGGGCCCGCTGCCCTGAGATGGACGAAAGGTTCACGATAGAGCCAATTGGACCCTCTTCGACGTTTGGGGCATTTTGCTTGACGAAGCGCCGCGCTATGGCCTGCGATAGCCGCAGCGGCATCATTAAGTTCTGTTGCATCAGCTCTTCGACAGAGTTGTCTTCGGCGTCCAGCGGCACGGTGCCCGTGACATGCCGGGCAGCGTTTACCAGAATATCCACCCGATCGAAGGCATCGACAGTGGCCGAGACAAGGTTCGCAATGCTCAGCTTTTGGCGCAAGTCACCAGTGAACATGCGCACATGGTCGGCGTCGGCAGACAGATCAGCGATTTCGCGTTCCAGCGCCGCTTCGTCGATGTCGGCGAACATGACATTTGCACCGGCGCGCACGAAATGCCGGGCGACCGCCAGACCAATACCGTTACCGGCACCGGTCACGATTGCCGTGCGGCCTTTGATAGAAAAGGACATGAAGCAACGCTCCGATCAGGATTTCAACGGGCGGGTAGCATAAAACAGCTTATATGCACCATCGCCGGGCAGCTCGTCGACGTTGCGAAAATGCTCGCGCAGCGCGGCCTCGTAGGGCAGATGGCGGTTCGCGACCATCCACAGCTTTCCATGGGGTGCCATCATCCGGGCCGCCGCGGCGATAAAGCCCTGCCCCAATGACGGCGTGCCCTTGGACCCGGTGTGGAACGGCGGATTCATCACGATACCATCGTATTTTGTCGCAGGTTTGAAGGTAAGCGCGTCACCCCAGTGGAACGCGGCGCGGTCATCGGACACATTCAGGCGAGCGCAGTCCAACGACAGCGCCTCTGCCTCTATCAGATCAAGGGATTTTACACCCTCGCGGCGCAGCACAGCTTGGCTCAGGTATCCCCAGCCGGCACCAAGGTCCGCCATGCGGCCCGGCAGTTTGGCAGGCAGCG
>CAWUXN010000059.1:0-2764 GCA_963926415.1 uncultured Loktanella sp. | reverse complement strand
GATGTGTGCCGCGCTGTTGCGGCCGCCATATTCGGTGACAAAGACGCTGTCGAATTTGTTCCTACAACCGGCGAAACACGTTTCACTGCGCTGTCCTCAGGCGAAATCGACCTGCTGGCACGTAACACGACCTGGACGATGTCCCGCGACACCGACCTGAAGTTCGACTTCGTCGGCGTGAACTACTACGATGGTCAGGGCTTTCTGATCCCGAAGTCGCTGGGTGTTACATCTGCCAAGGATCTGGACGGCGCAACCGTCTGCATTCAGACCGGCACCACAACTGAACTGAATCTATCTGACTTTTTCCGCGCCAACAACATGAGCTATCAGCCCGTCGCCATTCAGACGAACGCCGAAGGCCAGCAGCAGTACTTGGCTGGTGCCTGCGACGTCTATACCACAGACGCTTCTGGTCTGGCTGCAACGCGTGCAACCTTCGAAGCACCCGAAGACCACGTCCTGCTGCCCGAGATTATCTCCAAGGAGCCGCTGGGCCCGCTGGTCCGTCACGGCGACAACGAGTGGGGCGATATCGCCATGTGGACGTTGAATGCACTGATCGCAGCTGAAGAGCTGGGCATCACCTCTGCCAACATCGCCGAAATGTCAGCAGCACCCACCAATAACCCTGAAGTGAACCGTATCCTGGGCACCGAAGGCGAGCTGGGCGCGATGATCGGTCTTGACGCCGGTTGGGCCAAGAATGCGATCATGGCCGGTGGCAACTACGGCGAGATCTTTGAGCGCAACATCGGTGAGAACACGCCGATCGGTCTGGCTCGTGGTCTGAACGCACAGTGGACCAACGGCGGCCTGCTTTACTCGCCGCCCTTCCGCTAAAAAACAGACGAAAGGCCCAGTTTATCCTGGGCCTTTCGTCATACCGCATCAAACGAGTCAACGAACGCCTGCCAGCGCGTGGTGCATCCGGGCCAACCGGAGCAACCTGAATAATGACTGGTACTGCCCGGGGAGAATGAAATGTCATTGATGACGGATAGCCCGCCACGCGAAAGCTTTCGGCTGAGCCAGCTTATTTACGACACTCGCTATCGGTCACTGACCATCCAGGTTCTGACGCTGATACTGGTTTGCGTCGGGATCTATTGGCTGATTAACAACTTACTTGCCAACCTGACACAGCTTGGCCTTCAGCCCGATTTTAGCTTTCTGCAAAGCACCGCTGGGTATGATATCGGCACTACCCTGATCCCTTACACTAGCGGCAGCACTCACTTGCAGGCCGCGTATGTCGGCATCGTAAACACGCTGCTGGTGGCCTTTCTTGGCGTGATTCTTGCCACGATCATCGGTGTTCTGGCGGGCATTGCACGCCTGTCCAAGAACTGGATCGTCAGCCGTCTGATGGCCGTTTATGTCGAAGGCTTTCGCAACGTACCTTTGCTACTGTGGATCCTTCTAATCTACGCTGTCTTCACGGAAGCCACCCCGCAGCCCCGCGATTTCCGCGTTGGCGAGGATGGCACTGCTGCCGCTTCGATGATTTGGGATAGCTTTGCCGTCACCAATCGCGGCTTCTATTTGCCCGCACCGGTCTGGGGCGCGAACTCTGGTATTTTGATCGGACTGTTCCTAGCCTCTGTAGTCGTTGCAATCTTGTATCATCGTTATGCGAAAAAATTGCTGTTCGATACTGGCCGCCTGTTGCCAATGGTCTGGCCGATGTTCGCCATCGCCTTGGTCCCCGTCATTCTGGCCTTCTTCGGGCTTGGGCGTCCGGTTTCGCTGCAATACCCAGAACTGTCTGGCTTTAACTTCAGTGGCGGCATCCAGATCAGTAACCCGCTGATGGCCCTTTGGCTGGCCCTGTCGCTTTATACTGGTGCCTTCATCACGGAAATCGTGCGCGCCGGTATCCTGTCCGTGTCCAAAGGTCAGTCAGAGGCGGCCGCCGCCCTTGGTATCCGCCCCAACCGCGCGATGAACCTTGTGATTCTGCCGCAGGCAATGCGGGTGATCATCCCGCCACTGACATCGCAGTATCTGAACCTGACCAAAAACTCGTCCCTTGCCATCGCCGTCGGCTATCCCGACATCCGCGCGACGCTGGGCGGGATTACTCTGAACCAGACCGGCCGCGCGCTCGAATGCATGTTGCTGTTGGGTCTGTTCTATCTTGCTCTGTCGCTGATTATCTCTTTCGGGATGAACGTGGCGAACAATTCCATGAAGCTGGAGGAGCGCTGATATGAGCGATACACACGCCCAAACCGTCGCTTATGTACGAGAGGGCATGCTAGCCCAACAACCGCCTCCTGTGGCCGAGGCGGGGGTCGTTAAGTGGATCCGCAGCAACCTGTTCCCAACGTGGCTGAACGCGATCCTTACGCTGATCTCGATCTATGTCGTCTATGCGATCCTTTCAGGCATTATCCCTTGGTTTGTCAGCCCAACGTGGTACGCCACATCCCTTACGGAATGCCGGGAAATCTTTTCTGCCTTGGGCCAATCGACCGAGCAGGCCTGCTGGGGTGTCATTCGTGACCGCTGGAGGCAGCTGCTGTTCGGCTTCTATCCGTCCGAGCATTACTGGCGCCCGACTGTCGCGCTGATCGTCCTGCTGGCTGGCCTCGCGCCCATCCTGTTCGGACGTTTCCCGCGCTGGTTCTTGAGCTTCTCGCTTGCCTCGCCCTTCATCATCTTCTTTCTGCTGTGGGGCGGGTCGATCTGGCTGCCGATCGCCATCGCGCTGGGGTTCGTTATCGGCGTTGCGGTCTTCCGCGCACTGTCGGGCGTGAAC
>CAWUXN010000058.1:0-2744 GCA_963926415.1 uncultured Loktanella sp. | reverse complement strand
AGCCATCCTCGACCGTCTGCACGCAGACCTTTTCCAGCGTGGTGGCGAAGGTCATCAGCGCGGCGTTGTCGTCCAGCTTGGCGCGGTGCTTCAGACCACCGGTCCAAGCAAAGATCGACGCGACCGAGTTGGTGCTGGTCGCCTTGCCTTTCTGATGCTCGCGGTAATGGCGGGTGACGGTGCCATGCGCGGCCTCGGCCTCGACGATCTTGCCATCGGGGGTCATCAGCTGGGACGTCATCAGACCGAGGCTGCCAAAGCCCTGTGCCACGGTGTCCGACTGCACGTCGCCGTCGTAGTTTTTGCAGGCCCAGACGTAACCACCGGACCACTTCATCGAAGCGGCGACCATGTCGTCGATCAGGCGGTGCTCATACGTAATGCCGGCGGCCTTGAACTTGTCCTCGAACTCGGCGTCGAAGATCTCTTGGAAAATATCCTTGAAGCGGCCGTCATAGGCTTTGAGGATCGTGTTTTTGGTAGACAAGTATACGGGATAGCCGCGCTTGAGGCCATAGTTCAGGGACGCACGGGCGAAGTCACGGATGGAATCGTCCAAGTTGTACATCGCCATCGCTACACCGGCGGACGGGGACTGAAACACCTCGTGTTCGATCGTATCGCCGTCGTCGCCGACGAACTTGATCGTCAGCTTGCCCTTGCCGGGGAAACGGAAGTCGGTGGCCTTATACTGGTCGCCGAATGCGTGACGGCCAACGATGATCGGTTGGGTCCATCCGGGCACCAGACGGGGCACGTTCTTGCAGATGATCGGCTCGCGGAAGATGACGCCGCCGAGGATGTTGCGGATCGTACCGTTCGGGCTGCGCCACATCTTTTTCAGTCCGAATTCCTCGACGCGCTGCTCGTCCGGAGTGATCGTGGCGCATTTCACACCAACGCCGATTTCGGCGATCTTGTGGGCCGCGTCGATGGTAATCTGATCATCGGTTCGGTCGCGCTCCTCCATTCTCAGATCGTAGTACAGCAGATCCACGTCCAGATAAGGCAGGATTAGCTTTTTCTTGATGAAATCCCAGATGATGCGGGTCATTTCATCGCCGTCGAGTTCGACGATTGGGTTAGCTACCTTAATTTTGGACATAATGACTCCGGTTGGCACGTTGCGATTGCAGGCGTCCTAGCGGAAAAAGTTGCCGTCGGGAAGGCGGTATACGTTGGTATACCTAAAATGGATCGGTTTGGGCGCGGCGGAAAGCGCTGCGTCGCGCTGCCCGCCACTGCAAATTTACACCGTCAGGATCGTTGATCCGGTGGTCTTGCGCGCCTCGAGTGCGCGGTGCGCATTTGCGACGTCATCCAGTGCAAAGGTCTGGCCGATGTTGATCATGACCGCGCCGCTGGTGACTTTATCGAAGAGATGTTTCGCCATTGCCTGACAGGTCGCATGGTCGGCGATATGCGTGAACAGGGTCGGGCGGGTGATTTGCAACGATCCCTTTTTGCCCAGAATCCCCAGATCAACGGGGGGTACGACGCCAGAGGAATTGCCAAAGCTGATCATCATGCCAACAGGCCGCAGGCAATCCAGAGAGCCCTCGAACGTGTCCTTGCCGACGGCGTCCATCACAACATCGACGCCGCGTCCGTTGGTCAATTCGTGTACTCGGGCGGGGAAATCCTCTGTCTCGTAGTTGATCATGTGGGTGGCACCCTGATCGAGCGCCAATTGGCATTTTGCATCGCTTCCAGCAGTGCCGATCAGTGTGATACCTTCCGACTTTGCCCATTGGCATGCGATCAGGCCGACACCCCCAGCGGCGGCATGCATCAAGACGGTATCGCCCGCCTTTAGTGGTACGGTGCGGTGGAACAGGTATTCAACGGTCAATCCCTGCAGCATCATCGCCGCGCCTTCTTCAAAGCTGATAGCGTCCGGCAGAGGGCAGACCTGGGCTGCTGGCATCACGCGGGCGGCGGTATATGCCCCGGGGGGCTGGGCGGCATAGGCGACGCGGTCGCCGACCTTCAGGTGGGTGACACCGCTTCCGACGGCTTCGATCACGCCTGAACCTTCCATGCCGATGCCATGGGGCAGGTTTAGCGGATAGGTGCCGTTGCGGTGATAGACGTCGATATAGTTCAGGCCGCAGGCCTTGTGGCGGATGCGGATTTCGCCAGCGCCGGGGGTGCCGACGGGACGATCCTCGAACTGGAACACCTCTGGTCCGCCGGTGTCGCGAATGATGACGGTGCGGGCTGTTTCTGTCATGGAGTCGTCCTTTAGGGTGGGGATTGCGGTGGAGTGTGCCCATTGCCTGCCGCGCGGCAAGGCCGAAATGTAAAACAGGCGCAGGACCTTGCGGTGCTGCGCCTGTCTAAGTGTGCTTCAGGCGGATCAGTCGGCGTCAGTCGTGACGCTGTTAGGATCGCCCAGGCGCACATTCCCGCCAACTGTGTATGCCTGCTGTGACGACAGCGGCAACGAATATCGCAGGATGTAAGGCGCGGCGACCATGAGGACCACGGCTGCTAGACAGGAGATCAGGAAAACCTTCATCGCTTAGACCTTTCGCCGTGGTTTTGTCTCGGCCTCGACTTCAGCGGCCCAGATCGAGTGGTGTTCGCGTGCCCATTCGACATCGACTTCGCCTTTGCCCATGGCATCAAAAGCTCCTTCCATGCCCAAGGTGCCAATGTAGATGTGGCCAAAGATAATCGCCGTCAGGACCAGCGCCATGATAGCGTGCCATAGCTGAGCCAGCTGCATTTCCTCTTGCGGC
>CAWUXN010000057.1:0-5054 GCA_963926415.1 uncultured Loktanella sp. | reverse complement strand
ATTAACCGCCGCCATGTGCATGGTCGATCCGATGTCGATGGCGGCCGCCGTCGGGTTGACCATCTTGAGTTCCGGGTGGCCACCGGTCACTGTCTTTGTCATGCCAACTCGTCCATTCAGGAAGGAGGGCGTGGGCCATGCAAGTCCATCATCTTCCTAACCGGGATCGCCGACAAAGCGGCGTCGCCACTCTCAAGTGCGCATCAGCCCATGTGCCACGTTTTTTAACGGGGTCTGACCCTCCAATAAGCGATCGGCAACTGCCCTCCAGACCACCGACGGTAGCACAGGCTGTTTATACCGCGCACAGGCGGGCTGCGACCCGTGATGGTTTTTTAGGATGTCCCTCTCCTCCTTGAGGATGCGGTTCTCACGCCGAAGCCGTTCGTTCTCGCGCAGAAGCTCGGTATCCTGCGCAGGCACCTTGGCCTCCTCAGAAACCGCCCGAACCCACTTGCCGAGCGTCGAAAGCCCGATCCCCAAATCAGAAGCAACCTGACGCCGTGTCAGGCCACTGGTGAGCGCAATGCGAACCGCATCCCGCTTGAACTCGTCGCTGTGTATCACTGCCATATCCGATCTCCTTGATGGCGAGTATTGCTCTCAAAAAACCGGAACGAAAACGGTGCAGGTCCAAACAGGTAGCGGTCAGGCCGGACGCTTACCATGAAGCTATATTGAGACAGAGTTCGGAACGCTTGGGAATCCCCAAAGTGTCACGCGTGAAGGCCGTTGGTGTTATTGAACTTTAACGAACTCTGATGTGAACCATTTAGATTGGTACGCAAATAATCGTTTGAATTCGGGCATCAGAGCCTGACCCAGATCCCGCCTTCTTCGCTTGACCGCACCGCAGCCGTGATGAAACGCATGCCCGCCAGACCATCCGACACGGTCGGCAAAACGATGTCCCTGCCTGATTTCGTCCCGTTGCGAAACTCACGCACTTGTCCGGCGGCTTCGGCATAAAGCGTGGCGAAAGCCTCAAGATACCCCTCCGGGTGGCCCGCCGGAAGGCGGGCAGGTGTTAAAACACCATCGCCTCCACGCTGCAGGGTTCGCGTTGGTTTGCCAACGGGAGTGAACTCCAGATTGTCGTGTCGTTCCTGATCCCAAAGAAGGCCTCCGGTCTCGCCCGCCACGCGAATGCGCAGGCCATTCTTCGTGCCCGGTGCTATCTGGCTTGCCCAGATCATGCCCTTGGCCCCGCCCTCGAACCGCAGCAGGACCGCCGCATTGTCATCAAGGGCCCGGCCCGGCCCGAAGGCTGTCAGATCGGCCAGCAAGGCTTGTGGCACCAGACCGGTCACAAAAGTGGCAAGATTGAAGGCATGGGTGCCGATATCGGCGATGCACCCGCCCACACCAGATTGCGCCGGGTCGGTGCGCCACGCCGCCTGCTTCTGACCCTCGCGCTCCACCGATTCAGCCAGCCAGTCCTGCAGATACTCCACCTGCACATGGCGGACACGACCGATCCGGCCTGCCGCGACCAAGGCCCGCGCCTCGCGGACCATCGGATACCCGCTGTAGGTCTGGGTCAGGATAAAGGGCAAGCCCGTCTCGGCCACCAGCCTGACAAGCGCCTCGGCGTCTTCAACGGTTGTGGTCAGCGGCTTGTCGCAAATGACAGGGATTCCGGCGCGCAGAAAAGCCATGGCCACCGGAGCATGCAGGTGATTGGGCGTGACGATCGCGACAGCATCGATGCCATCGGGCCGTGCGGCCTCGGCTTTGGCCATTGCGGCAAAGCTGTCATAGCTGCGCTCTGCCGCGATCCCCAGGTCCGCCGCCGACGCGGCCGCCCGATCAGGATTAGACGAGAAGGCCCCTGCTACCAGTTCCCAGTGACCGTCCAGCCGCGCCGCCATGCGGTGCACGCCGCCAATAAAGGCGCCCCTGCCGCCGCCCACCATCCCGAGTTTCAGGCTCATTCCACAATCCCCAACATGGCACACAGCGCCGCACGATCAACCTCGCCACCCGCAAAGTCATCGAACGCCTGCCCTGTCACCTCGATCAGATACTTCGCAATGAACGGCGCGCCCTCAGCCGCCCCTTGCCCGGGGGACTTCAGAAAACACTCCCACTCCATCACCGCCCAGCCGCGATAGCCGCGCTGTGTCAGTTTTGTGAAGATGGCGCCAAAATCCACCTGCCCGTCGCCAAGACTGCGAAACCGTCCCGCCCTGTCGGGCCATGCAGAATAGCCGGAATAGACACCCTGCCGACCGTCTGGCCGAAACTCGGCATCCTTCACGTGAAAGGCCGAGATGCGGTCATGATAAAGATCGATGAAGGCCAGATAATCCATGGCCTGCAGCAGGAAATGGGAGGGGTCATAGTTGATCCGGGCGCGCGGATGTTCTGCCACCGCCGACAGGAACCTTTCCCAGCTCGCGCCGTCAAAGACATCTTCGCCGGGATGCAATTCAAAACCGATATCGACGCCGACCTCATCATAGGCGTTCAGTATCGGTGTCCAACGACGGGCAAGCTCGGCAAATGCTTCGTCTATCAAACCGGCTGGTCGCTGTGGCCATGGGTAAAGGAAGGGAAAGGCCAATGACCCTGTGAAGCTCACCGTCCCAGAAAGCCCAAGGTTGCGAGCAGCCCGTCCGGCATTGATGACCTGTGCCACTGCCCAATCCTGTCGTGCCTGCCTGTTACCCTTCACCGCTGCGGGCGCAAAGGCATCGAAGGCCGCGTCATAGGCTGGATTTACGGCAACCAGTTGGCCCTGCAGATGGGTCGAAAGCTCTGTGATCTCCACCCCTGCCTCACGGCAGATGCCCGCAACCTCGTCAGCATAGGTCTGGCTTTCCGCGCAAAGGTCCAGATCGAACAGCCGCCGATCCCACGTCGGGATCTGAACCCCCTTGTAGCCCAGCCCCGCTGCCCACTTCGTGATAGCGGGCAAACTGTTGAAAGGGGCGGCGTCAGCCGCGAACTGGGCGAGAAAGATGCCTGGTCCCTTGATCGCCGTCATGTCTGACCCGCCATATCCGAAAGCATCGTCAGATGACGGATCTCGACCGGCCGTGCCAGCAGCCGGTCAAGCTGAGAAAACAGCGGCGCAAGGTGGGGCATGGCCAGATGCGCGTCCAGATCGGCCTGTGTCCGCCAGTTTTCATAGAACACAAAGCAGCACGGGTCGGCCGCATCGACGTGGAAGTCGTAGTTGAGGCAACCGGGCTCGGCCCGCGTGGGTGCGACTTGCGCGGCCAGCAGCCCCAGCAGTTCGTCGCAGGTGTCAGCCTTGGCGGTGACAGTGCCGATGATGGTTACATGCGCCATAGCTTCACCGCTTCTGGCTGAGGGCGACGGCAAGGATGATGATCCCGCCCCGAGCGATCAGTTGCTGACTGAACTCCAGCCCGAACAGGATCAGCCCGTTGTTGATCAACCCGATCATCATGGCACCCACGATTGTGCCTATCACGGTGCCCTTGCCACCAAACAGGCTGGTGCCGCCTAGAACCGCTGCTGCGATAACCGAAAGCTCATCCCCTTCGCCTAGCTGGAAGCGGCCTGATTGCAGGCGCCCGGCATAAAGCATCCCGGCCAGTGCTGCGGCACAGGAGGACAGGACCAACACCTTCATCTTGATATTGGCGGTGTCGATGCCGGAATAGCGCGCGGCGGTCTCGCCGCCCCCCGTGGCCAGCACCCGGCGGCCAAAGCCCGACCGGCGCAGCACGATATGACCCACGCCCCCCACTGCCGCAATCCAGAACAACAAGACCGGGATCGGACCGACCGAGCCGCCCCCGAACACCCATGAATAGCCAGGCGACAGGATCGGCACGGCGGCGGTGTCGGAAATCCACATCGCCACACCCTTGGCAATGCCCATCATGGCGAGGGTTGTCAGAAAGGACGGAATACCGATTCTGGTGGTCAGCCAGCCGTTAAACATGCCGACTGCAAGGCCGGTCGCAATGCCGGCAGCAACTCCTCCGAAGGGGCCCGCGACACTGATCGCCATAGCGACCGTCACCGTTGCCAAACCGGCCACCGCGCCCACCGATAGGTCAATCTCGCCCGCCGACAGAACAAAGGTCATCGCGATGGCCATGATGGCGATCATGGCTGTCTGCCGCACGATGTTCAGCAGGTTATTGGGGTTCAGGAACCCCTTATCGCTCAGCGTCAGCGCGAAGATCAGAAAGATCGCGACAAAGCCGATGTAGATGATGTTCTGCCGCCAATTGGCGAACAGGGCCTCGCCGGGGGCTGATGCTGCATTAGCCATGGATGGCCTCCTTTGCGGTCAGAGCTTTCTGGATTTCGATCTGCAGACGGCGCTCGGCGGCTTGCAGGGCGTGTTCGGGGTTGGTCTCGGCCGGATCGTCCAGATCGGAGCGGTCCAGCATCTGATGTGCGCGGCCATCGGCCATCACCAGAATCCGGTCGCAGGCGGTCAGCAATTCCGACAGTTCGGACGAGATCACCAGCACACCCTTGCCCGCCATCGCAAGGTCTCGCACCAAACTGATGATTTCGGACTTGGATCCGATGTCGATTCCTGCCGTCGGTTCATCAAGGATCAGGATGTCGGGGTCTGTGGCCAGCCATTTGCCGATCACCACCTTCTGCTGATTGCCGCCCGAGAGAGTGGAGACCGCATGATCCCGGCTGGCCGTCTTGACCGACAGGCGCTGGATCATTTGGTCGGCGATCTCGCGGGCACGGGTGCGGTCCACAAGGCCGCCCTTGGTAATCCTGCCCAGAACCGCCATCACCATGTTTTCGGAAACGCTGTGCGCCGGAATGATGCCTTGGGTCGCGCGGGCTTCGGGCACCAGCGCCACGCCTTCGGCAATTGCATCTGCCGGGCGGCGGATCTGCACCACGCGGCCCTTGATGCGGATCTCGCCCGCCACCGCGGGTTCGATCCCCGCGATCACCCGGGCGAGCGCCGACCGCCCCGAGCCCAGAAGGCCCGCCAGCCCCAGTACCTCGCCCCGGTGCAGGGTGAAGCTTACGTTGTCGGGCTTGTGCGGCCCGGTGACGGATTTCAGCTCCAGCAGCGCCTCGCCCCGGGTCGCATC
>CAWUXN010000056.1:0-3242 GCA_963926415.1 uncultured Loktanella sp. | reverse complement strand
AGGCTTGCAGAATATGGATCGCGCGTGGGTGTTTGTAGCGGGCCAAGAGCGGTGCGATGGTCTGCATGATCGCGTCAGGTGTGACGGCCGAATCGCGTTCCAGCACGATGGCGACGGCGATGCTTTCACCAAAATCCGCATCCGGCACGCCGAAGGCCGCACTTTCGACCACGCCGTCGATGTCGTCGATCAGGGCCTCGATTTCCTTGGGATAGATGTTGTAGCCGCCGGATATGATCAGGTCCTTAGAGCGCCCCACGATGGTCAAATAACCGTCCGCGTCGTTTTGGCCGATGTCGCCTGTGATGAACCAGCCGTCAGGCCGTATGTCGGCGGCGGTTTTGTCCGGCATCTGCCAGTAGCCCTTGAACAGATTTGGCCCTTTCACTTCGATCCCGCCCGGCTCTCCCGCAGCCACCGGGTTGCCGTCTGCATCCGCCAGTCGCAGTTCGACGCCCGGCAAGGGCAGACCCACGGTTCCGGGCTTACGCTGGCCGTCATAGGGGTTCGAGGTGTTCATGCAGGTTTCCGTCATGCCGTAGCGTTCCAGCACCGTGTGCCCGGTGCGGTCCTGCCACTTCAGATGGGTGTCCAGCAGCATCGGCGCAGAGCCAGAGATGAAAAGCCGCATTCCCGCGCAGGCACCCGGCGTCAGACCCGGTTGGTCCAGCAGGCGGGTATAGAAAGTGGGCACGCCCATCAGAGCGGTCGCTTTGGGGAAAGCAGCGAGGACGGCGCTTGCGTCAAAACTGCGATGCAAAATTATTGCGCCGCCAGCCATCAGGGTCACGTTAATCGCGACGAACAATCCGTGGGTATGGAAGACAGGCAGTGCATGGATCAGCACGTCGTCTTCCGTGAACTGCCAGAGATCACGCAATACTGCGGCATTGGATGCCAGATTGCCGTGGGTCAGCATCGCACCCTTGCTGCGCCCAGTTGTGCCCGAGGTATAAAGGAACGCCGCCAGATCATCGGCGCCGCGCGGCACCGCCGTCTGCAAGGGTGCTGCGTCATCGGCCGCATCGGTCAGGGTGCCTGCGCCCTCTGCGTCCAGCGTCAGGACATGCGCCACACTGGCGACTGCGGCCACGGGCGTCAGCATGTCCAGCTTGGCCGGGTCGCAGATAAAGACATGCGGGACGGCATCGGTCAGGAAATAAGACACCTCTGCCGCCGTATAACCGGTGTTTAGCGGCAGGTGAATCGCCCCTGCCAGCAGTGTGCCCAGATAGCAGGCCAGCCCGTTGATCGACTTTTCCACCTGCATTGCCACCCGGTCACCGGGGGCCACGCCCAATTCAACCAGCGCGCTGGCCATACCCTCGGCCTGGGCCCATAGGGCGGCGTAGGTCGTGACCTGCCCGCCGGCGGCGTCGGTGGCAAAGGTCGCGTCGCCGCGCCCTGCAGAGGCCGCGCGCAGGGCGGAGGCGAGGTGATTTGCGCTATACATGGCGTTTCCTTGTTATCTTGTCTTGAGCAGGCGGCGCACGGGGGGCGATGCAATGATATCGTCCTCCGTGGAATAGGACTCGTGGTTGCGTTCGATCGTATCGAGATCGTAAAGATAGTTCACCATGACGCCCCACGATGCCTTTTGCCCGTTATCAGAGCCATCGGCGTCCCTGTGGATGCGTTCCAGACGCGCGCCGTTGCCCAGATGGAACCGGGCCACCGGGTCGGTCGCCCCGCCGCGCGGACTGCGGGCAACCAGCATGTAGTGGGCGGTCAGATCCGACAGGGCGACTGGGCGCGCGCCCGATTCAGCCTGCGTGACAACGTCTGCCAGCGCCTTAGGCAGGGTGTCCTTCTGCGCCAGCGCCCAGCGGCGCAAACCCGGCACCGGGGACAGCGTGACAAAGTTTGTCAGGTTCGGCCATTCACGGCCCAATTCCTCTACAACTTGCTTGATCAAGAAGTTGCCAAATGAAATGCCGCGCAGCCCGGTTTGGCAATTCGAGATCGAGTAGAATACCGCCGTCTGCGCCTTTGCAGGTGACACCATCGTCCGGTCGGCGGCCAAAATCGCGCCAATGTTGCCGGGGATGTCAGAGGTTAGCGCGACCTCTACAAAGATCAGGGGATCATCGCCCAGTGCGGGATGAAAGAACGCATAAAGCCTGCGGTCCTCTGCCCCGACACGGCGGCGCAAATCGTCCCAGCCGCTGATCTCGTGTACGGCTTCATACTTGATGATTTTCTCAAGGATATTCGCTGGAGTATGCCAGTCGATACGCTGCAGCGCAAGAAAGCCCCGGTTGAACCACGATCCGAATAGGTGTCGGAAATCAGCGTCGAGAGGAGCGAGGTTGGCGTCGTCATCCATAAGGTGCAGCAAATCGTTGCGCATCGCGACCAGCCTGCGGGTGCCGCCGGGTGCCCGGTTCAGGCGGCGGATTAATTCTTGCGACCGGGGTTCGGTGGCCTTGTGCAGTCCGCGCAAGGCAGCATCGCCATCGTTTTGCCATTTGGCAAAGGCCGCGTCGGCCACCTTTCGGTCAACGTCGAAACGGTCGCGCAGCATGATGAAAAAGACGTGCCTTTCCGCCTGCGTCATCGCGTCGTAGCGGTCGAAAATGCCGCGGGCCAGCGCCAAGCCTGTCGCCTCGCCCTTACCGGTTAGCAGCGTTTCGCACATCTGCGAAATGTTTCCCGGCGCGGCGGACCCCAGTAAACTGCGGCCCCGATCTGCGACACGCCCCACAAGATCGTTGAAGACGGTCGTGGCGCGAATCACAACTCTGGACCCATCAAAACGTCAGGTAGCCAAGTCACAATGCTGGGGAACGCCGACAGGATGATGATGGCCAGCACCATGCACAGCACGAAGGGCATCGAGCCAAAGAGAATCTTCTTGAGGCTGATATCCGGCGCGATCCCATTGATGACGTAAAGGTTGAGGCCGACAGGCGGCGTGATCAGACCGATCTCCATGTTGATTGTGACGATGACGGCGAACCAGTAGGGATCGAACCCAGCGGCAACGATAATCGGCAGCAGAATTGGCGCGCTCATCAAGATGACGGCTACGGGCGGCAAAAAGAAGCCCGCGACCAGCAGGAACACGTTGATGATGCCCATCAGTACCCAGCGGTTCACGTCCAGATCAGCGATCCAGGCGGCAATGGACTGGGTGACGAACAGCGACGACAGCATGAAGCTGAAGACGCCAGCGGCGGCAATGATAAACAAGATCATCACGCTTTCCCGCGTGCTGTCACGCAATACAGTCCAAAGGGCGG
>CAWUXN010000055.1:0-2818 GCA_963926415.1 uncultured Loktanella sp. | reverse complement strand
ACCCATGGCCCGTCACCTGATCACCTCTGCAATTCCCTATATCAATGGGATCAAGCATCTGGGGAACCTTGTCGGATCCCAGCTGCCAGCGGACCTTTACGCCCGCTATCTGCGCGGGCGGGGTCACGAGGTTCTATTCTTGTGCGCCACGGACGAACACGGCACCCCGGCGGAACTAGCCGCCGCAAAGGCTGGCAAGCCGGTCGCGGATTACTGCGCCGAGATGCACGATGTGCAGGCAAAGATTGCGGACGGCTTCGGGCTGTCGTTCGATCACTTCGGCCGGTCGTCCAGCCCGCAGAACCGCAAGTTGACGCAGGCCTTTGCAGGCCGCTTGCATGAACAGGGACTGATCCGCGAAGTGACGGAAGAGCAAGTCTATTCCGTGACCGATGGCCGCTTCTTGCCCGACCGCTATATTGAAGGCACCTGCCCTAACTGCGGGTTCGAGGATGCACGCGGCGACCAGTGCGACAACTGCACAAAGCAGCTGGACCCGACTGACCTGATTAACCCCCGCTCCACCATTTCCGGCGCGACGGACCTAGAGGTCCGCACGACCAAGCACCTGTATCTGGAACAATCCAAGCTGAAGGGTCAGCTGGCCGACTGGATCGAGAGCAAAGGCGACTGGCCGATCCTGACGACCTCTATAGCCAAGAAATGGCTGAACGATGGTGACGGGTTGCAAGACCGCGGCATCACGCGTGACCTTGATTGGGGTATTCCGGTCAAGGACGGCGACAAGGACTGGCCCGGCATGGAAGGCAAAGTTTTCTACGTATGGTTCGACGCGCCGATTGAATACATCGCCTGTTCCCAGGAATGGGTCGATGCAGGCAAAGGCAGCGACTGGGAAAGCTGGTGGCGCACGGATAAGGGCGCAACGGACGTCCGCTACACCCAGTTCATGGGCAAGGATAACGTACCCTTCCACACCCTGTCGTTCCCAGCGACCATCATGGGCGCGGACAACAACTGGAAGCTAGTCGATTACATCAAGTCGTTCAACTATCTGAACTATGACGGCGGCCAGTTCAGCACGTCGCGCGGGCGAGGCGTGTTCATGGACCAAGCGCTTGCAATTCTGCCCGCCGACTACTGGCGCTGGTGGCTGCTGTCCCACGCGCCTGAAACCTCTGATGCAGAGTTCACGTGGGAGACGTTCACCCAAGACGTGAACAAGGATCTGGCCGACGTGCTGGGCAACTTTGTCAGCCGCATCACGAAATTCTGCCGCTCGAAATTCGGCGAATCCGTTCCCGAAGGTGGCACCGAGGGCCCGGCAGAGGCCGCGCTGACCGAAGAACTGAGCCGCCGCCTGAAGGCCTATGAAGGCCACATGGACGCCATAGAGGTCCGCAAGGCAGCGGCAGAGCTGCGGGCGATCTGGGCCGCTGGCAACGAGTACCTGCAGGCGACCGCGCCCTGGACAACGTTCAAGACCGACCCCGATCAAGCCGCATGCCAAGTCCGCATGGGCCTGAACCTAATCCGCCTTTACGCGATTCTGTCCGCGCCATTCATTCCTGTCGCGGCCAAGACGATGCTGGCGGCGGTGCGGTCTGAAAGCTCTGACTGGCCGACCGATATCGACGCAGCGCTGCATGCCCTGCCCTCCGGTCACGCCTTTGTCGTGCCTGAAAACCTGTTCCGCAAGATCACCGAAAGCGAGCGCGACGATTGGGCCGAACGCTTTGCCGGTGTGCGCACCTGATTGGCGGTTAAGGCCACCTTGGGGCCAGTTTCAGGAGTGTGATATTGGATAACGGCGCATTCGTGGTATGTCTCGCTCAAATACTTACCAGTTGGAAAGTCTGATATGCGCCACTTCGCCCTTGCCGCCGCCCTAATCACCGCCTCTGCAACAAGTGCAGTCGCCGCAACCTGCGGTAATGATGCTGGCGGCTTCTCTGCTTGGAAGCAGCAGTTCGCTACCGAAGCTGCCGCTCAAGGCGTTGGCGATCGCGGCCTGTCCGCGCTGGCCAACACGCAATACGCGACCCGCACCATCAACGCTGACCGCAACCAGAAGTCGTTCAAATACAGCTTGGACGAATTCCTGCGCATCCGCGGTGCGGACACAATCGTATCGCAGGGCCGCACGAAGATCGCCAATAACCCCAACTTCTTTTCCAGCCTCGAACAGCGCTATGGTGTGCCCGCATCCATCGTTGCGACGATCTGGGGTATGGAAACCGGCTTTGGCAACTTCATGGGCGACAGCAACGTGCTATCCGCGATTTCGACGCTGGCTTATGATTGCCGCCGCAGCGACTTCTTCACCCCGCACGCCTTGGCCGCACTGCAACTGGTAGACCGTGGCAGCCTTTCGTCCGGCACAGTCGGCGCGATGCACGGCGAAGTCGGCCATACCCAGTTCCTGCCCGGCAACGTGTCCCGTTACGGTGTGGATGCAGACGGCAACGGCGTGGTGGACCTGACCAACCAGTCTGACGCCCTCGCCTCGACCGCTAATTTTCTGGCCCAAAAGGGCTGGCAGCGCGGTGCAGGTTTTCAGGAAGGCCAGACCAACTTTGCCGTGATCCAACAGTGGAACGCTGCTGGGGTCTATCAAAAGGCGATCGCGCAGATGGCCGGCCAGATCGACGGCTGATCGAACACGCGTAAGCTGTGATAAAAAAGGAGCGCAGGAGTAATCATGCGCCTCTTTTCATGTGGTGCCCCGGCTCGCATCTAAGTGCTCTATCTTGATGCACCACCCCGACCGGCTTTGTTGATGGCTTAAATGCCCCCTCCCAACGGCCAGGGCAATCGCGGTTGGCTTCATGCTTCTGCCAGGCCATTGAGAACGCTG
>CAWUXN010000054.1:0-3675 GCA_963926415.1 uncultured Loktanella sp. | reverse complement strand
GCGTGGTGGCCGAAAAGAAAGAAAACCTGCCGGTCGAGCTGCCCTATGACGTCACCTTTGATGTGCCGGGCAATCCGCTGGATCGTCATCCGACGTGGCGCAACTGCGCATGTCCTAAATGCGGTGCGGGCGCCCGGCGCGAGACGGACACGATGGATACCTTCGTCGACTCGTCGTGGTACTACGCCCGCTTTACCGCCCCCCGCGCCGATACGCCGACCGTCCACGACGACGCCGCCTATTGGATGAATGTCGATCAATACATCGGCGGGATCGAGCATGCGATTCTCCACCTGCTGTATTCACGATTCTTCGCCCGCGCGATGCACATGACCGGCCACTTGCCCAGCACGGCGTCAGAACCGTTCAACGCGCTGTTCACCCAAGGCATGGTCACTCACGCGATCTATATGACCAAGCATCCCGATGGCCGCCCCAATTATCACTACCCCGAGGAAGTCACCCTGCGCGATGGCAGTGCCTTCCTTAAGGACGGCACTCAGGTCGAGGTGATCCCTTCTGCCAAGATGTCGAAATCCAAGAACAACGTCGTCGATCCGGTCAACATCGTGCGTCAATACGGTGCCGATACCGCCCGTTGGTTCGTGCTGTCCGACAGTCCGCCGGAACGGGACGTCGAATGGACCGCGTCCGGTGCAGAAGCCACATTCAAGCACCTGGGCCGCGTCTGGCGTACTGCCAATGACATTGCACAAAGCGCAGATGAGGGCGCAACCGATGGCGATCAGGCCTTGCTTAAGGACATGCACCGCGCCGTGCGTGATGTGACGCTGGGCATCGAATCCTTTGGATTTAACGCTGCCATCGCCCGGCTGTATGCCTTTACGAACACGCTGTCGCGGGCCAAAGCGAGCAAGTCTGCCCGCCGGCAAGCTGCAATGACGCTGGCGCAGCTGATGGCCCCAATGACGCCGCATCTGGCCGAAGATGTCTGGTCTACGCTCGGCGGGGAAGGGCTGGTTCTGCAAGCACCATGGCCGCAGGCGGACGAGGCGATGCTGGTCGATGCCGAGGTCACCCTGCCGATCCAGATAAACGGCAAGCGCAAATCGGAAATCACCGTTGCTGCCGACGCAGATGCGGCGACAGTCGAAAAGCTAGTGCTAGCGCAGGATGCTGTACAACGTAACCTAGACGGTGCGACGCCGAAAAAGATCATCGTTGTCCCCGGCCGGATCGTGAACATTGTCGTATAGCATTGCCTCTCGCCGCGCGGCGCTACTGGCTTTGCTGGCGGTGGGGGCCTGCGGGTTCACACCGGCGTTGGCACCGGGCGGTGGTATGCTGAAGCTGCGCAATACCGTGGCCGTCAGCGCGCCGGACACGATCGCAGGCTTTGCTATCCGCAGCCGTTTGATTGACCGACTTGGGCTAGCGACGACGCCAATCGCGACGCTCAGCGTGAATGTCGAGCAAGCTCTTGATGTCGCATCACAATCGCAAAGTGGCTCTACCCTGCGCTATAACGTGGTTGGCGCAGCGGGCTGGCAGCTCACAGCAGCCAACGGCACCGTCTGGGGCAGCGGCCAGGTCGAAGGCTTTACCAGCTACGCCGCGACAGGCTCGACCGTGGCCACGCAATCTGCTGCGACGGATGCGGTGGGGCGGTTGATGACCATTTTGGCGGACAAGGTGGTGACTCAGCTGATGTTGCTGGACCTGCCACAGTGAAGCTGGCCGGGCGCAACGCAGCGGATTTCCTGCGCAAGCCGCAAGCGACCCGCGCTGGGATTTTGATCTTTGGTGCCGATCCAATGCGTGTTGCAACGGCGCGTGCACAAGTTGTGGGTGGACTGGTCGGCCCGCAAGGCGAATCTGAAATGCGCCTGACACGGATTGCCGCCTCGGATCTGCGCAAGGATCCGGCACTGGTGAATGATGCGATCAAGGCGCAGGGCTTTTTCCCCGGCCCCCGTGTCGCCCTGGTCGAGGATGCGACGGACAGTCTGTCAAAACTGATGGGCACCGTATTGGAAGACTGGCGCGAAGGTGATGCGCAACTGGTTGTAACTGCCGGTCAGCTGACCGCCAAATCGGCGCTGCGCAAGGTCTTTGAGGGTCACAGCAACAGCGTTGGTATCGCGCTTTATGACGACCCGCCCAGCACCGAGGACGTGCAGATCCTGCTGGACGCGTCCAAGCTGGAAATTCCGAACCGGGACGTGATGGATGCCATCATGGCGATGGCCCACAGCCTGACGCCCGGCGATTTTCGCCAGACCATCGAAAAGCTGGGCCTGTACAAATTGGGTGATCCCGAACCGCTAAGTGTCAGCGACGTGGCGCTTTTGGCCCCGCAATCTGCTGACGTGGATGTCGATGATATCCTTGTCGTCGTGGCCGAGGGGAATTCCCAGATGATCGGCCCGGTGCTGCGGGATCTATATGCGCAGGGCGTACTGCCGATTACGCTTTGCATTGGGGCCATGCGCCATTTTCGTCAGCTACACGTCGTTGCATCTGATCCCGGCGGCCCCGGGCAGGGGATCGGTCGCCTGCGTCCGCCAGTCTTTGGCCCACGCCGTGACCGGCTGATTCGGCAGGCATCGCAGTGGGGACGGGACCGTTTGGAACGCGCGATTGCCGCGCTGACCGATACGGACCTGACGATGCGGTCGGCTAGTCATGCGCCGCAGCATGCGTTGATGGAGCGGACGCTGATCCGGCTTGCTATGATGGCCCGTCACTGACCAGCGTCCGCCGGTTGGCCTAGTCGGCTGCAATCAACGCAAGTGCGGCAAAAAATCCAACAACCAGCAGATCGCTATTTGGCATCTGGGGTGTCGGGGCGGCGATGGCCTAATTCGTGGTCGTTGTCGTGTGACAGTCAGCTAGGGCATCAGGTGCCGTTAACACCGTCATCACTGCAAGGGCCACGATACTGGACATTTGATGTTTCAAAGGCCTCGCCATTCTGTGGTTGCATGTGAGGTGTTGCTAACAAGGGCCCTTCGGGCATGTCAAATCGCGGCCAAAAAACGTCACGATGCAAAGAAAAAGGGCTGACGAAACGCCAGCCCTTTTAAATCATTTTCTAATCCGATGAGAGATTAGTATGAGCCGGAAGCAGCAACCAGAGCGGCCAGCAGGCCCAGAACGATGTAGCCGGAGTTCACGGAGCTAGTTGGGGCCATCGGGGTGTCGACGATGACAACCGGAGCTTCCATGACTTCAGGAGCCAGGCCGCCAGCGGAAGCTGCGGCACCGGTCACTGCGATTGCTGCAGCGGCTGCGAGTGTAGTTGTGATGCGCATTTTAGGTACTCCAATTAGATGCATTTGTGGACGATCACAGATGGTGTATCCACGTTTTTTGCCCAAAACAAGATACTTGTTAAAAACGGACAGCACTGTTGACACATCTGCACCCAAGTTGGGCAATCGTTTTGCGTCTCAAAGCAGTTTACTCATTGAGGTTTGGCATGCAATGACTTTCTCTATCTTATTAATCCTTTGAAATACATGGTTATTTTTTAATTTTTGTTTGCAGAAGCGTTCAGGAGGAGCATTAAATTCTGTCCAGATGGCTCTGACATGAACTTGTGAAGCGATGCTTGTTTGCAACGGTTCCCCCAATCTTTGTTAGTAGTCTGCTGCTTGTCATTTGCCCGCAATCGGACATTTTGCCATCTAATGCGACAGATTCTATGCTGTA
>CAWUXN010000053.1:0-6020 GCA_963926415.1 uncultured Loktanella sp. | reverse complement strand
CGGAATGCTAACCCACTCGAATTGTTCAAAACACAAATGGAGGTCAGCATGATGCTGGCTGAAGCGCAAAGCTTCATCGCGGTGCGCATGATGGGCTGGAGCGGGTTATGGTCCGTCACCGCCAGTGAAAATGACCGCATGGTGTCCGAGAAATCCGACGCAATCACCCAATCCATGCAAGGCACCACGCTGGCGGCAATGACGGGCAAGCGCCCAGACGAGATTCTGAATGCCGCCGTAAATCCCTTGCGCCAGAAAGCCCGCGCCAATGCCAAACGCCTTGGCAAGCGCGGCCAGACAAAGATGAATTGAGCCTATGCCAGCCCTGATTACCCGCGCGAATTATGCCGCCACCTTCGGCCCGACGACGGGCGACAAGGTGCGCCTGGCCGACACCAATCTGATCATTGAGGTGGAGCGCGACCTGACCACTTACGGCGAAGAGGTGAAGTTCGGCGGCGGCAAGGTGATCCGCGACGGGATGGGGCAGTCTCAGGTCACGCGGGCGGGAGGGGCCGTCGATACGGTCATCACCAATGCGCTGATCGTGGACCACGCGGGGATCTGGAAGGCGGACGTGGCGCTGAAGGATGGCCGAATTCACAAAATCGGCAAGGCAGGCAACCCTGACACGCAAACCGGCGTCGATATCATCATTGGGCCCGGGACAGAGATTATTGCAGGCGAAGGCCGCATCCTGACCGCTGGCGGGTTTGATAGCCACATCCACTTTATCGCGCCGCAACAGATGGAGGATTCGCTGCATTCCGGCGTAACCACCTGTTTTGGCGGCGGCACGGGCCCTGCGCACGGCACGCTGGCCACCACCTGCACGCCTGGGGCTTGGCATATCGGACGGATGCTGCAGGCATTTGACGGCATCCCAATGAACATCGGCTTGGCGGGCAAGGGCAACGCTAGCCAGCCGGATGCTTTGATCGAGATGGTGAAAGCGGGCGCTTGCTCACTGAAGCTGCACGAGGATTGGGGCACGACCCCTGCGGCCATCGATTGCTGCCTTTCGGTCGCTGACGATATGGACGTGCAGGTGATGATCCATACCGACACGCTGAACGAGAGCGGATTTGTAGAGCACACGGTCAAGGCTATGAAGGGCCGCACGATCCACGCTTTTCATACCGAAGGCGCGGGCGGCGGGCATGCTCCGGACATCATCAAAATCTGCGGCGAAGAATTTGTCCTGCCTTCGTCCACTAACCCGACGCGGCCGTTCACGGTGAACACGATTGAAGAGCATCTCGACATGCTGATGGTCTGTCACCATCTGGACAAGTCGATCCCCGAGGACGTCGCCTTTGCCGAATCCCGCATCCGGCGAGAGACGATTGCGGCAGAGGATATCCTGCACGACATGGGTGCATTCTCAATCATCGCGTCGGACTCTCAGGCGATGGGCCGTGTCGGCGAGGTGTTGATCCGCACATGGCAGACCGCCGACAAGATGAAGAAACAGCGCGGCCGACTGGCCGAGGAAACAGGTAACAACGATAACTTCCGTGTTCGTCGCTATATCGCGAAATATACGATCAACCCGGCGATTGCCCATGGCGTTAGCCATGAGGTTGGATCAATCGCCGAGGGCAAACGCGCCGACCTGGTGCTGTGGAACCCCGCGTTCTTTGGCGTAAAACCGGAAATGGTACTGATGGGCGGCACAATTGTCGTGGCGCAGATGGGCGATCCGAATGCCAGCATTCCGACACCGCAGCCGGTCTATTCGCGCCCGATGTTTGGGGCTTATGGCCGGTCGCTGACCGAAAGCAGCGTCAGTTTCATCAGTGGTGCGGCGCAGGATGCAGGGCTGAGAGACAGCCTTGGGCTGGCGAAACAGACTATCGCGGTCAAGAACACCCGCAACATCGGCAAGCGTGATCTGATCCTGAACGACGCCCTGCCTCACATCGATGTGGACCCCGAAACATACGAGGTCCGCGCCGACGGTGAGCTACTGACCTGCCAACCCGCCGAGGTGCTGCCGATGGCCCAGCGCTACTTCCTGTTCTGATGGTGGGCATCGGGGTTGCAGAAAACGCAATTGTGCTGCGGCGCAGCATCCCTATGTTGCATGGCAAGGGAGGAGACCTGATTCACACTGTAGCGGCGATTGCCGCAGACAAGGTTTCCAATGGCTACGCAAACAATCAGCGCACCACGCAACATGGCAATCCGCGAAAAAGTAGATGCCTTCTTCGCTTCGATCGGTCAGGGCATGAACGCCTATATGGAACGCCGCTCGCGGATGGACCAGATCACACGTCTGGAAGCAAAATCCGACGACGAGCTGGCCAAGATGGGAATTCAGCGCGATCGCATCGTGCAACACGTGTTTCGCGACCTGTTCTACGTCTGATCGCTTTTGATCGGCGGAATGGGGGCCGCGCATGATGGAGCCCATCGTTCATACAATTGTCACTGACAATCACAGCGCGCAGGTGTTCGACACTTGCGCGCTGACCTACGATGCGCGCCTGTTGCGCCGTAAGGTGCTGACCTGCGACGGAGGCACTTCGGTTCTGGTGGATCTGGAACACACGACATCCCTGAATGATGGCGACCTGCTGACCCTTGACGATGGGCGGTTCATTCAAGTGATCGCCGCAGCAGAGCCGCTTTACCGCGTAACGGGTGATCTGGTGCGGATGGCGTGGCATATCGGCAATCGGCACATGCCGTGTCAGTTTGCAGGCGATCACCTGCTAATCCTCCGCGATCCGGTGATTGGCCACATGCTGCGGGATCATCTGGGCGCTGATGTTGCAGAGGTTGACGCCCCCTTCACCCCCGAAGGCGGGGCCTATGGCCACGGCCGGACGATGCCGCATGCCCACTGACGGGGTGCTGACGTTGATGCAATGGCTGTCTCCCGGCTTTCCGCTGGGCACTTTCAGCTATTCTCATGGGCTCGAATCTTCGGTGGCAAACGGGCGTGTGCGTGATGCTGCGGATCTACAGGACTGGGTTGCCACGGTCTTGACCAATGGTACCGGGCGCAATGACGCGATCCTACTGGCAGAGGCTTATCGCACCGAAGATCTTAGTGAGATTGACGCTTTGGCCCGCGCGCTCGCCCCTTCCCGCGAGCGATTGCTGGAAACCACGGCGCAGGGCGAGGCGTTTTGCACGACGGTCAATGCGGTCTGGGGGCTTGAGCTGCCGCCCCTGTGCCTGCCGGTTGCCGTAGGGGCTGCCGCGCGGCGGCAGGGGATCGCGCTGGATGTGACCCTTGCGGCCTATATGCACTCCTTTGTCGCCGGGCTGATTTCGGCGGCACAACGTTGCATGCCGCTTGGACAGACACAGGCGCAGCGCATAGTTGCGGATCAGACACCAATGTGCCTGTCGCTTGCGCAGCTGGCGCTGACCCAGAGCATTGACGATCTGGGCGGCAGCGCCTTTCTGGCCGACATCGCCGCCATGCAACATGAGACACTTCAACCAAGGATATTTCGGTCATGACGTCCCCCCACGGCCCCCTGCGCATCGGTATCGGCGGCCCCGTCGGTGCCGGTAAAACTACACTGACCGCCAAGCTGGCCGTTCGGCTGAAGGATCAGCTGTCCATCGGCGTAATCACCAACGACATTTATACGCAAGAGGACGCTGAGGCCCTGATGCGGATGCAGATCCTGCCATCAGACCGCATCATCGGGGTAGAAACCGGCGGCTGCCCGCATACCGCAATCCGCGAAGACGCCAGCATAAATCTGGCAGCCGTCGCTGAGATGCGTAGCCGGCATCCGGACCTAGATGTCGTGCTGATTGAAAGCGGCGGCGACAATCTGTCGGCAACCTTCAGCCCCGAGCTTGCCGATCTGACGATCTATGTCATCGACGTCGCCGCAGGAGAGGAAATTCCCCGCAAGGGCGGCCCGGCGATCACCCGGTCAGACATTTTGGTCATCAATAAAACCGATCTGGCACCCCATGTTGGTGCATCCTTGGACGTCATGGCGCGCGATGCGGCCCGGATGCGCGGGGACGGCACAGTCTGCTTCACCGCCCTGCGCCACGACCAGGGGATAGAGCCAATCGTTGCGCGTATTGCAGCCCTTGGCGGACTGACATTGGTATGACATAGAACGGAACCAATCCGACCTCATTCGGGTTTCCCGACGACACCTCCAGACAGGAACAATCATTTGGACAGCCAGATCTCTGTGCGCCTGAATTATGGAATTCCGCAGCCTTGCACGATGCTGCTGCAGATTCGCGCTATGACGGATGCCAATCAGATTGTGACATGGGAAAACACAGAGATCGCGGCCTATAGATCCTTTCGCGACATGCCGGCCGAAGAAGGCATTGGCAACCGCATCTGGCTGCAATCAAACGGCGCTCTACTGCTGACCTATTCGGCGCAGGTGACAGTGAACCGCCCGGTCGCCCAGCTTAAATCGCTACGGGAAACGCCGCTATATCAGCTGAACGCTCCAACAGTGAAATACCTGATGTCATCGCGATACTGCACTGCTGACAGCTTTGGCAACTTCATGGCAAATGAATTTGGTGCCATGCGCGGAGGGCCGCGCGTGCTGGCCATGTCGAAGTGGATCACCGAAAACCTGACCTATGACGGCAAGAGCAGCGACGGCAACACCACAGCGCAGGACACTTTTGATGCGCGGCGCGGCGTGTGCCGCGACTATGCACATCTTTTAATCGCGATGTGCCGGTCAAGTGCGATCCCTGCGCGGATTGTCAGCGTCTATAGCCCTGACGTTACGCCACCAGATTTTCACGCAGTTGCAGAGGTTTATCTGAATGGCGGTTGGCACATGATCGACCCCACCGGCATGACAACCGCCGATCGGATGATTGTTATCGGCGTTGGACGCGACGCGGCAGATGTAGCTTTTTTAACCGCTTTCGGGGCAGCGACGCTAAATGAGCAGACGGTTTCGGTTATAACCCGTTGACCTTTTCGTAGAGCCTAGCTGAATAATTTGCAGAACCTGGGGAATACGTTAGCTTAAAATCATGAATACAAAGCCAGATCATTTTGACGAGATGCAGATGGGCGACAATCAGGTGCGCCCGCCTTATGCCAGTTACAAATCATGGTTTGACGGCCAAGAACCCGGCCGACTTGCTAAGAAATCGAAAGAAGCAGAAGCTTTTTTCAGGCGCACCGGCATCACCTTTAACGTCTATGGACAGGTCGCCGCTGAAGAGCGGCTGATCCCGTTTGATCTGGTGCCTCGCATCATTTCGGGGCGTGAGTGGACCAAGCTGTCGCGCGGCATTGAGCAGCGCGTGCGAGCCATCAATGCTTTTCTACACGACATCTATAATCGGCAAGAAATTCTGCGCGCAGGCCGTATTCCGGTCGATCTGATCGCGCGGAACGTCGCGTTTCTGCCCCAAATGATGGGCTTTTCGCCGCCCGGCGGCGTTTATACGCATATCGTCGGAACCGACATTGTCCGCACTGGTGAAGACGATTTCTTTGTTTTGGAAGACAACGCGCGCACGCCGTCGGGTGTGAGCTATATGCTTGAAAACCGCGAAACGATGCTGCAGATGTTTCCGGAACTGTTCAGCCGCATCAAGGTGCAACCGGTCAGCGACTACCCCAAGAACCTGCGCCGCTCGCTTGCGGCCTCTGCGCCGAAATCATGCGGCGGTAAGCCTGTGATCGCGGTGCTGACGCCGGGCATCTATAACTCGGCGTATTACGAACATTCATTCTTGGCCGATCAGATGGGCGCGGAACTAGTCGAAGGTCACGATCTGCGCGTTGTGGATGGCCATGTCGCCATGCGAACAACGCGCGGATACAAGCAGATCGACGTGCTGTATCGCCGGGTCGATGATGAATTCCTTGACCCGCTGACGTTCAATCCCAAGTCGATGCTGGGCGTGCCGGGCATCATGGACGTTTACCGCGCCGGCAATATCACCATCGCCAATGCACCGGGCACGGGGGTCGCCGACGACAAGGCGATCTATAGCTATATGCCCGATATCATTGAATTCTATACCGGTGAAAAAGCGATCCT
>CAWUXN010000052.1:0-4624 GCA_963926415.1 uncultured Loktanella sp. | reverse complement strand
ATGCTCGGCAAATCTGGACTGGGCGCGGGTGCATGTGATGCTGACCGACGAACGCTGGGTGCCTGAGACGTCCGAGCGGTCGAACACACGTCTGCTCCGCCAGCGCCTGCTGACCGACCGCGCGGCAGAAGCGATTTACGTCCCGCTTTACGCTGATGCGCCCACGCCAGAGGATAAGCTGGCCGAGCTGCAAGCCGCTCTGACGCCTGAATTGCCACTGTCGCTGGTGCTGTTGGGGATGGGCTCTGATATGCATACGGCCAGCATTTTCCCCGGTGCGGATCAGCTGGATCTGGCACTGAATGGTACCGACCGCCTTGTCGCGATGCGCGCACCCGGCGCGTCAGAGCCGCGGATCACCCTGTCGGCCGCTGTGCTGAATCAGGCGATGAGCCGCCATATCGTCATCATCGGTGCGGAGAAGCGCGCCGCGCTGGAATGCGCCGTCAATTTGCCACCGGAAGAGGCACCCGTCGCGGCGATCTTACCCGGTTCAATCGTTCACTGGGCGGAGTCCTGATTATGTTTTCTGACCTGAAATCCCATTTCGACGCCATCAAAGACCGCCGGATCGAAGACACGCTGGACCGTGATCGCGCCCGCGATTTCGCCGCGCAAACCGGCGATCTGCGGCTGGATTTTGCCAAGACGCAGATTGACAATGCGGCGCTGGAACAGTTGATCGCGCTACTGGACAAAAAGGATGTCGCTGGCCGCCGCAAGGCGATGTTCACCGGCGCACCGATCAATGATACCGAAGGCCGCGCCGTGTTGCACACCGCGCTTCGCAATCTGGACGGCGACGCTGTCATGGTGGACGGCGTTGATGTCATGCACGATGTGCTGGCGACACTGGACCGGATGGAAGTCTTTGCCGCCGCTGTGCGCGATGGCAGCTATAAAGGGCAGGGCGGGGCGATCACAGATGTGGTTAACATCGGGATCGGCGGATCTGACCTTGGGCCAAAGATGGGTACACTGGCGCTGGCACCTTATCACGACGGCCCGCGTTGCCATTTCGTAAGCAACGTCGATCCGGCTGATATTGTGCAAACATTGCATGGGCTTAATCCGGCGACGACGCTGGTGATCGTCGCCTCGAAAACCTTTGCCACGATTGAGACCATGACCAACGCCCGCACGGCGAAGGCATGGATGGGTGAGAGCGTTAAAGACACCGGCAAGCAGTTTGCCGCCCTGTCCACCGCTGCCGAAAAGACAGTTGATTTTGGCATCGCCCCCAGTCGTGTCTTCGGGTTCGAGGATTGGGTTGGCGGACGTTATTCTATGTGGGGGCCGATTGGCCTGTCGATGATAATCGCCATCGGGCCGGACGCATTTCGCGCGTTCCTGCGTGGTGGTCAGGCGATGGACCGGCATTTCCGCGCGGCTCCGTGGCGCGAAAACATGCCTGCGTTGCTGGCGCTGGTCGGCATCTGGCATAATCGGGTTTGCGACTATGCGACCCGTGCCGTGCTGCCCTATGACAACAACCTGTCGCGGCTGCCGGCGTATCTGCAACAACTCGAAATGGAGAGTAACGGCAAAGGCGTCAGCCTTGATGGCGTGGCGCTGCCCAATAACTCTGGCCCCGTTGTCTGGGGCGAGCCCGGCACAAACGGGCAGCACGCGTTTTATCAGCTGATCCATCAAGGCACGCGGGTGATCCCGTGTGAATTCCTCGTCGCTGCGCGCGGTCATCAGGACGACCTGCACCATCAGCACCAGCTGTTGGTTGCCAATTGTCTGGCCCAGTCCGAAGCTTTGATGAAGGGCCGCACCCATGACGAGGCGCGCGCCAAGATTGCAGACAAGTTCGAGGGCGTAGAGCTGGAACGCCAAGCCGCGCACCGCGTGTTCCCCGGCAACCGCCCGTCGGTCACGCTTACCTATCCGCAGCTGACGCCGGAAATGCTGGGGATGCTGGTGGCACTGTACGAGCACCGCGTATTTGTCGAAGGCGTCGTGCTGGGCGTCAATTCCTACGACCAGTGGGGCGTGGAATTGGGCAAAGAGCTGGCAACGTCGCTGCAACCTGTCGTCGAAGGCACCAAAGCCGCCGATGACAAAGATGGGTCAACGGCGGCTTTGGTCGGTTTCCTGCAAAGTCATGGGCTGTAAATCAGCCCGCGACAGCGCCGTCTTGTTCGATGAACATCTGCCGGATCTTATCGGGTAGGGCGCGCTTGGAATTGTCGTTATTCAACATGACCATCACCGCGTGGCTGGTGGTGGTCAGGCGACCCTGAACCCAGACGGCGTATTCCATGGTGAAACTGCTTGTGCCCAATTTGGTGACGCGCCCGGTCAGGATGTATTCATCCGTCAGCTTGATCTCTGAGCGGTAATCAAGACCGAGATTACGCAACACGACCTTGGGCCGCTTGCCATCGATCGTCCAGGCGTCGCGATCAGCGAAGTACAGGATGCGTAGGTTTTCAAACCATTTCAGATATACAGCGTTGTTGACGTGCTGCAGCGCGTCAATCTCGCCAAAGCGGACCTTGTCGGCCATGCCAAAGGACCACGGTTCCGGAATGCCCGCTGCACGCAGGTCGTCTGTGTGCAGCGGTGTCAGAAACGGAACGGTCATTCGACGACGGCGGTCACGATGATTTCGATCCTGTAGTCGGGGGTGGCAAGCTTGGCTTCGCCAGTCCAGCGGGCAGGGGCGTTGTCTTTGCTTACCCAGCCATCCCAGACTGCGTTCATCGCCGCGAAATCAGCCATGTCGGCAACCCAGACCTGTGCAGTTAGGATCTTGGTCTTGTCGGACCCGGCCAGAGCTAGCAGGCGATCAACTTGGGCCAGAACTTCGGTGGTTTGGGCGGTGGCGTCCTGACCGGGAGCGCCAACTTGGCCTGCCAGATAGACGATACCGTTGTTGACAACGGCTTGCGACATCCGGTCGCCGGATTCGATACGTTCAATGCTCATGTGATGTTCCTGCGCTGCAAGATAAGGTGGAGCGGGTAACGGGAATCGAACCCGTAACTGAAGCTTGGGAAGCTTTCGTGATACCTTTTCACCATACCCGCATTTGACCGGCCAGTAGCCGATGCGATACCCTTACACCGGGTGAAGGGGCGCCTGCAAGCGGGCCGTCACATGAAAAAAACGCCCGAAGGCGCTTTGTTTCCGCTTGTGCTGTGGGCCGTGCTTAACCGCGCCAAGTGCGCACGTCGCCACAATCCATGTGGACAAAGTTCGAACCTGAATAGGTGCCGACGCCGCCTGCGTTGCAAGCGCTTGCCGCTTTGGTTATCTGGTTGACAGACCTGCTGGATAGACGCAGGTCAGCAGCCTGACCGCGCATGTGCAGTGAATTGCGCGCCACGCCAGACGACTGGTTGCGCAGCATCGCGTTGGTTTCGGGGCTGCGGTAACCCGACAGCAACATATATGGTTCAGACGTGTCCATCAGGCGATGTGAGGCGGCCATGATGTCGACCGTGCGGCTGTCCATGTTGACGACCTTGCCGTTGCGCCAGTCACGCATGAAAGCGTTCACTTCGCGCAGCGCCTCTCCGATGTACTGACCTTCGATCCAATAGATCGTGTCCAGACGCTCACCGGTCCGGCCCGAATACATACTGATGCGGCGTATATCGCCGCTTCCGCGCAAGAAGCCCGCTGCGTTTGAGTATGTGGGGGCGGCAACAAGTGCCGTGGCCGCGAAGGCACCCAAAACACGACGTCTTGAGATGCCAGAAGAACGCTGTTCTGTCATGCTTGATCTATCCTGTCCCATTTACGCGTATTTTCGCGCTTTTTCATCTATCCACAGATGCATCATTTGTATTGCACGGCACCCGCCAGCCGCCAAGGCCCAAGGGCAAAAGGTTCCAAGACCCGCCTACTATAGGCGATATTTTGCGCATCCTGCATCCAAGGCCACCCTGTTGCGCTTGCAATCGGGCCGAGGTGGGTAGTGTTGCAACAGGTCGACGCAAAGTGCGGATCACCGTGATTGTGAATGGACAGGCAGGAGGCCGGTCCCTCAAAACCTTTTGAAATTCTGCACCTAAGCGAGGTGCGAAATGTCTTTCGGGGGATAGACTTTGACCGTCTTTATTCCGTCACGCACCGTGGCGCGCGCTTTGCGAACTCTTATGATGTTCGTTTCTATTTTCACATTCTGGTCGATGGGCGCTGTGGGCGTACAGGCGCAAGTCACCGCATTTCGTCAGGCTGTCGCCGAATCGGCGGCGCGGGACGAGGATCTGGCCACCTTTTATCGCGGCCGTGATTTTCAGGGTATTTGGGCCGGCGATGACCGGGCTGCGACAACCCGGCGCAATGCGCTGCTAACGGCGTTGTCGGACGCGGGTGCCCACGGCCTCCCTGCCGATCGCTACAATGCCGATCAACTGATGGCGCAGTTGCGCGCCGCAACGACACCGGCACAGCAAGGCGCGATGGAAGTCGCGCTGTCGTTGGCGTTCCTGACCTATGCCCGCGACGTTCAGACCGGCATCCTGACCCCGTCAAAGGTCGTGCCGCTGATCGTGCGCAAGGTCCCCCTACGGTCCCGCCTTGGCACGCTGCAGGCCTTTTTGCAGTCTAACCCCGATGCCTTTCTGCGGTCGCTGCCCCCCAGCAGCCCGGAATACGCCCGCCTGAT
>CAWUXN010000051.1:0-2634 GCA_963926415.1 uncultured Loktanella sp. | reverse complement strand
GATCCGCACTAGGCTGCGCGGCGGCCTTCAATGCCCCATCGGCACCCGGCTGCGCCTGCACGTCAGAGGCACCTTCATATTTCCAGCTGCCCTTGCGGCTGGCCAGTTCCTCTTGTCCCGCAAGCCGGGCCGAAGGCTTCATAACGCCCGCAGCGACTGTGTCGGATTCCTGGGCGTGCGTTATAGCCGCCGCGTCATCTGCACCCTGCCCTGCAGCCTGTGCCGCCGGCACCTCCGCTGCGCTGTCTGTTTGTGCTACAACTGGCTGATCTAAAACCAGTGCCGCCGCCGTGCGGGCCGGGGCATCCGCACCAGCCGCCCCCATCACGGCCGCCGCTTCGCTGTCGATCCCAGGCTGCCCGCGCACCACCCACAGGGCCACGGCCACGACCAGCGAGACAATCAGTCCGACCAGGCAGGCCCAAGCAAAGCCAAAGTTCAACAGGACGTAGCACAGTAATGCGACAATAAGGCCCGAAATGGCGGCAATCTTAAGGATGCGCTGCTCCTTGGGTGCGGTATCTTTCATCTATCCCTCCGTGCGACGACCCGGCAGGACCATCGTCAATTCGTTTTCGGACAGCCTGCGATAGGCAAAGGCAGCCCCCAATGGGGATGTTAGCTGAATTGCCGCAGGTCACAAAGATTTTCGCACATATCCTGTGGGCCGAGTCCCAAATGTGGCCCCGCAGGTCAATGATCAGCCCTGCGTCAGGCCTTTAGCCTGATTCACCCAGTCTTCACGCTGGATACGGCCCTTAAATTTCAGGCGGCTGTCGACCCATGCGATTTCAGCGTCGGTCCAGCCAGCCAGCTGGTCGAAATGCCAGAAACCCAGCTCGTGCAGGATGCCTTCGATCTTGGGACCGATACCATTTATTCGTTTCAGATCATCGGCCTGGCCGCCACGCGGTTCAGTCAACGTCAGCGGCTTTTCTTCGGCCACTAGGGCCTGCGCGCCGTTCTCACCGCCGGGACGTGGGGTGCCGCTTTTCGCCTTGGCTTTGGTCTTTACTACAGGGGCAACGCTGCCCTCTTCAGGCTTGCCGGTGCGGGTGACGCCAGCTGCTTCGCCCTCTGCTTCGGCCACACCGTCAGAAGAATCGCCGCGATTTCGAGGCGCTTTTGCCTCGCCTGCGCTGCGACCACCCTGCGCCCCATCGGGGCCAGCGGGTGGCATCATGTCATCGCGGGAGGGCTTACCACCAGTTTTCGGGGTATTCCAAGGTGTCAGCAGCGGCACTTCGGTGCCATCGATGCGCTTGATAGTGTCGCCAATATCAACGGCCAACTGAGCGCTCGCGTTATATTGGTGCTTGCCGCTTTCGTGGTCTTTCAGACTGGTCAGCCCGGACTTTGGCTCTGCGGCATAACGGCCATTCTGCGGGCCGGGTACCGGCACACGGCCAGCGGCCATCTCGTCGATGATCGCGGACAGCTTTTCAGCGGTCAGATCCTCGTAGTAATCCTTGCCGATCTGGGCCATTGGCGCATTGGCGCAGGACCCAAGACATTCGACCTCTTCCCACGAAAACTTGCCGTCGGCGGACAGCTGATGCGCTTTTGGAGCGATCTTATCCTTGCAGACGCTGATCAAATCTTCAGCGTTGCAGATCATGCAGGACAGCGTGCCGCAGACTTGAATATGTGCAACAGAACCAACGGGTTGCAGCTGGAACATAAAGTAGAATGTCGCGACCTCTAGGACGCGAATATAGTCCATGCCCAGCATCCGAGCGACATATTCGATCGCGGGCCGCGTCAGCCAGCCATGCTGTTCCTGCGCGCGCCATAGCAGCGGAATGACCGCGCTGGCCTGACGCCCTTCGGGAAACTTTGTCATCTGACCTTCCGCCCAAGCCGTATTGGCCGGCGTGAATTCAAAGCTCTCGGGCTGGTCATGGTAAAGGCGTCGCAGCATGTTGGGTCTTCCGGTCTAGTCTGGCACCGCCGCCGTGATGGCGGGGCGCGTCATAAGGGTCAAATGCAGCGATCGCTCAACACATGGATCGAGCCGTTGCCGGAGGTTTCCACCCGACCTTCAGCTTGCAGTTGCGGTGTCAGCTGGACCAGCTCTTCGCGGCTGATCGTAGCCTGCGACAGCACGGCCCCGACGTTGTCGGCGGTTAGCGAGCAGTTATTGGCTTCGATCGCGGCAACAAGGCGTTCCTTTGCGGTCAGCACGGCGGGCTGCACCGTCGCTTGCGTCACTGGATTGGCGGGCATATCGTTGCCCAGCCGAGCAATGCCAGTCCCGTTGCTGCTGCAGGCGGCCAGCGTCAATGCGGCGACGACGGTAGTGATACGTGCGATCATCGGTCAATCTCTCCGAAAACGACGTCCATGGTGCCAATAATGGCAGCCACGTCGGCCAGTTGATGCCCAGAAGCAATATAGTCCATAGCCTGAAGATGGAGGTAACCCGGCGCGCGAATTTTCGCGCGGTACGGCTTATTTGTACCGTCGGCCACCAGATAAACGCCGAATTCGCCCTTGGGTGCCTCGACCGCGGCATAAATCTCGCCAGCGGGGACGTGAAAGCCTTCGGTGTACAGCTTGAAGTGGTGGATCAGGCTTTCCATGTCTGTCTTCATAGCGCGGCGCGTTGGCGGAGTCATCTTGCCTCGCGCCATG
>CAWUXN010000050.1:0-3530 GCA_963926415.1 uncultured Loktanella sp. | reverse complement strand
AGACCTCTCCGTACGGCATCGGGGTCGCGTTGGCACCGAGCGCACCAACCATGTCAACGAACATGTCGGACTGCATCACGCGGAATTTCATCCCAGCAAGGTCGTCCATGCTGTTAATCGGCTTTTCAGAGTTGTAAAAGCTGCGCGAGCCGCCGTCGAAGAATGCCAGACCGACAAGGTCGTGGTCAGAGAAAGCGTCAAGTATCTGCTGACCTACAGGGCCGTCCATGACCTTGTGCATGTGATCAACGGACCGAAAGATATAGGGCAGCGACGGAATCTGCGTCTCTTCGATGATGTTGTTGAACGGCCCAAGCGAGACGCGATTCATGTCGATGACCCCGAACTGGGTCTGCTCGATCGTGTCTTTTTCCTCTCCCAATTGGGCAGAGGCGAAGACCTCGATGCAAAGCCGCCCGTTGGTACGCTCTTCTAGAAGCTTACCCATTTCCTGCACGGCCACCACGGTGGGATAGCCCTCGGGATGGGTGTCGGACGACCGCAAGGTCGTCTCGCAGGCGGCGCTCGCAGCGCCGGCCAGAGCGACGCTGCCCAGCAGTGCTGTGATCAGAGTAGTCCTTAGTTTCATAGTCTTTCCTCCCCAGAAAAGTGGCTATTCAAAGCCGGTAAGCTTGCTTGGCAAGCCGGTAAGCCAGGTCATAAGCGACCTGGGATGCCTCGTCCGCGTCAAGCCGCCCAGAGGCGATCAACGTGGCGAGGAAGGCGCAATCAACGCGGCGGGCAACATCGTGCCGCGCCGGGATCGAGCAGAAGGCGCGGGTGTCGTCATTGAAGCCCACGGTGTTATAAAATCCGGCGGTTTCCGTCGCCATCTGCCGGAACCGCAGCATGCCTTCGGGACTGTCGTGGAACCACCACGGCGGGCCAAGGCGCAGGCACGGATAGACGCCAGCCAAGGGGGCTAGTTCACGCGCGCAAGTGGATTCGTCGAGCGTGAACAGAATAACGGTCAGGTCATGGCGATGCCCCACAGCATCCAGCAGCGGTTTGAGCGCGTGGACGTAGTCCGTACGCATCGGGATGTCATAGCCCTTGTCGCGACCAAAGCGAGCGGCGACAAGGTCGGAATGGTTCCGAAACGCACCGGGATGGATTTGCAGAACAAGGCCGTCGTCCAGCGACATCCGCGCCATTTCCGTCAGCATGTGCCCGCGAAAAGCGTCGGCCTCCTCGTCGGTGCATTTGCCTTGCAGTGCCTTGTCGAACAGGTTGGCGGCAACGTCTTGCGGCAGATCCTCTGTACGGGCGCTCGGGTGGCCATGGTCACTAGACGTCGCGCCGAAGGATTTGAAATAGTCGCGGCGGTTGCGGTGGGCCGCGAGGTAGCCAAGCCAAGTGGACGTATCTTCCCCCGCCATTTCGCCCAACTTAGCCACGTTATCGGCAAAGCCTGCGAAATCAGGATCGACAACGGCATCGGGCCGGTAGGCGGTAACGACCTTACCCTGCCAGCCGCTGTCGCGGATCATCCGGTGCCATTTTAAGTCGTCGATGGCGGATTCGGTGGTAGAAATTGCCTCTATATTGAACCGCTCGAATAGGGCGCGGGGGCGGAAGGCGTCAGCCTTTAACGCATCGTCGATCTGGTCATAGATGTCGTCAGCGTTGTCGGCGGACAAACGGCCATTGACGCCAAAGACCTCTTGAAAGGCGTGATCCAACCACATGCGCGACGGGGTACCACGGAATAGATGGTAGTTTTGGGCGAACAGCCGCCATATTTTGCGAGGGTCCTGCTCGACTTCTCCGCCATCGGCGCGGGGGACGCCCAGCGCCTCTAGCGGGATGCCTTGGCTGTGCAGCATGCGAAAGACGTAGTGATCGGGTGTCACAAAAAGCTGGGCCGGGTCTGCGAAGGCCGCGTTTTCAGCAAACCAGCGCGGATCGGTGTGACCGTGCGGGCTGATAATTGGCAGATCTCGCACGCCCTCGTATAGCTCTTGGGCTAGCGCCCGCAGTACGGGGTCAGTGCCAAGCAGCCGATCCTCTTTCAAAATTGTCATACGTCCCCTCCCGAACGGCGCCGATTCGAACACTGCGCATCGCAACCGTAACATCTAGAAAACTAATATTCTAGTTTTCAGTTTGTCAATCTGAGCGGCTAGGTTAAGAAGAGATAGGTCAAAAGAGAGAACAGGATGAAATCAGAGGAAAATGCGGAATTGGACGTCTGGTGCCTGCCAACACTTGACGAGCCTGCGCGCCCGTCCGTGGCAGATCAGGTCTTTGAAACGCTGCAACAGCATATCCTCTCGCTTGCCCTACCACCGGGCCGCAAGCTATCAGAGGTCGAAGTCGCGGGCCAGATGGGCGTATCACGTCAACCCGTGCGCGATGCTTTCTATCGGTTGTCGAAACTAGGTTTTCTGAGTATCCGGCCACAGCGGGCCACGACTATCAGTCTGATCTCTGAAGCAGCGATCCTAAGGGCCAAGTTCATCCGCACCGCGCTAGAGGCAGAGACTTTTGCCACGGCTTGCGAGACGCTGACCCCTGCCGACCTGCGTGCCCTTCAAGCTTTGATTGACGCGCAAGCCGACGCCGTGCGCCGGGATGCCCGGCAGGATTTTCATCGCCTGGACGATCAGTTCCACCGCGAGATTTGCGAACGGTCTCGTGTCGGATTTGCTTGGGATTTGATCCATGAAAGCAAAGCCCACATGGACCGGGTGCGGATGCTTACACTTAGCGCCGCGTCGCAGGAAATGGCGCTCGAAGAACATCGGGAAATTCTTGACGCGATATCTCGGCGTGACAGTGCGACGGCTATTGTGATCCTGCGCAAGCATCTAAGCCGAATTCGCAACCTGATCGAACAGATCAAGGCTGAAAACCACAGCTGGTTTATGGATGACGCGCCATGAGCAATCGGATCGTTTGCATTGGTGAATGCATGGTGGAAATGGCCCCCCAGGCAACGGCGGGGGATTACCGCATGGGATTTGCCGGGGGTACGATGAACACCGCGTGGGATCGACGGCAATTGATGTCCGCTGAAGACAATGTCGATTATCTGACATCGGTTGGCGTCGATGCGACGTCCGACGCGATGCTGTGGTTTTTGGCGGATGCAGGAATCGGAACCGGTCATGTCGCGAGACGCGCGAACAAAGCTGTGGGCCTTTATCTGTTTCAGTAGACCGACAGCGAGCGAAGCTTTGCCTACTAGCGCGGGCAAAGTGCGGCGCGGACGCTGGCAAGGGATGTGGATGAGCTGGATGCAGCGCTGAACGGCGCACGGATTGCCTATCTATCTGGCATTACGCTGGCCATTTTGCCCGCCCAGATCGCACGCGGCTACTGGATCGGCTGGCGTGGTGGTGTCAGACGAATGCGAACGAGTCTCAGTTCTCCAGCAACCTCAATCTGTTAGGCTGCGCAGAGACCTCGCCACTCGTCCAGAGCGGCGGCGCGGTTCAGCTTGGATCGCTGACGGGGCCGCGCCGACCGCGCCCATTCAGGGCGCAGTGGCGAACTGATCCCGCAACTGGTTCTTTTGCACCTTACCC
>CAWUXN010000049.1:0-15487 GCA_963926415.1 uncultured Loktanella sp. | reverse complement strand
GCAAATTCTCCATTCGGTTACTTTCCATTTCCATCATCAGCGGCAGGCGATCTGCCGCAACTCGTTGGAAATAGGCGGTGTAATCGTAGCTGGTAAAGGCGTTGTCGGACCCACCATTCGCCGCGACGGTCGCAGAGAACTCGCCGGGGGCCAGTTTGTCCGTGCCCTTGAACAGAAGGTGTTCCAGAAAATGTGCAACGCCAGACTGACCAACCTTTTCATCCGCCGATCCGGCTCGATACCAGACCATCTGCACCACAACGGGGGCACGGTGATCTTCGATCACGACTACCTCCATCCCGTTATCAAGGGTAAAAGTGGTGACGTCATCGCCGATGCGAACCGGTGCGGATACGGTGACAGTCTTGTTGCCCTGCACAAAGGTCCGGGCATCATCAGTGCTGGCGGTTAATATCGCGGTTTGAGCCTCAAGCGGAGCAAGCCCCAGAAACAGGAACGGAACGGCCAGCATGCGTGTCATGAAAATCCTGCAAGGTAGGTCAACGTTGCTGTTAACCTAACCTTTAAGGGTGGGACTGCAATTGGCCAAACGGGGTTGTGATGAACGCCCCCAGGCATCAGGCATCAGACCGGCGGGTGCAGGTCAATCATGGCGACGGGGGCCGTGCGTGGGGGCATGTCAGCTAGGTTCGTGCCGCCGGGCGTCGGGACGGGCAGCGCGTTCGTCGCGGGGATCACCAGCGGGCGAAACGTTTCCACGTTGGATTCATCAGGTCCGGCAGAGCCGCCCTTGGAGCCGCTGCATGCCACCAGTGCCACACACAAGCACATTCCAATTCCGAACCGCAGCATAACCATCCTCATTATCATCTACGCAGCATTCTAGCGTAGTCCACGCCCCGCGTCACGCCGTTCCGGCGCATCACGCGATCACGCCTTGGTTTTTGCCTTTGGCGAGGTGCTGCCATCGGGCAAAAGCGCCAGACCGATCGCACCCGCAAAGATCGCAACATCAGCCACGTTAAAGGCATAGGGATTATTGATGCCGCAGCAGGACATGTTGATGAAATCTGCCACAGCGCCATACAGGACGCGGTCCACCACGTTTCCCAGCGCCCCGCCGATCAGCAAACCGGCAGAGATATAGGTCCACTTTGTCCCGCCCGTACGCCACAGCCACACCAAAACGGCGGCAGAAATCGCCAGCGCGACGCCGATCAGCACCCAGCGCATATCTGCCGCCGCCCCAAGGCCAAAGTTCACGCCCCGGTTCCAGGCCATCTGGAACACGAGGAAGGGGGCGAAGATGTCGATCTCTTGCTTGGTCATAAGATTCAGCATGTGGACGACGATATATTTCGTCGCCTGATCCAGCAGAAACGTCCAAAACCCCGCCCAAAAGACCAATCGCATCGCGAGTTCCTAGTGCTTGAAGTGGCGCATGCCGGTAAAGACCATGGCGATCCCAGCCTCGTCCGCAGCGGCGATCACTTCGTTATCGCGCATCGACCCACCGGGCTGGATAACGCAGGTGGCACCCGCAGCGGCGGCCTCCATCAGGCCATCCGCAAAGGGAAAAAACGCGTCCGACGCGACAGCAGAGCCAATGGTCAGCGGCTGTGGCAAGTCCATCGCCTCGGCCATACGCTCTGACTTTTTGGCAGCGATCAGAGCCGAGTCGAGACGGCTCATCTGGCCAGCACCGACGCCGACTGTCGCGCCATTTTTGACGTAAACAATGGCGTTGGACTTAACGTGTTTGGCAACTTTCCACGCGAATTGCAGGTCTGCCATCTGGTCGGCGCTGGGCTGCACCTTGGTCACGACGCGCAGCTCGTCCGCAGGAACATGCCCGGTGTCCTTGTCCTGCACCAGCATGCCGCCAGCGACCTGGCGATAGGTAAGCTGGGCGGCCTTGGGGTCGGGCAGGCCGTCTGTCGTCAGCAGGCGCAGATTTTTCTTAACGGCAAAGACGGCCTTGGCCGCGTTGGATGCACCGGGGGCGATCACCACCTCGGTGAAAATCTCGACGATGGCCTTGGCGGTTTCTTCGTCCAGCGGCATGTTCAGTGCGACGATCCCGCCAAAGGCGCTCGTGCGGTCGCAGTCGAATGCCTTGTGATAGGCCTCGATCAAGGTCGCGCCACGCGCCACGCCACAGGGGTTGGCATGCTTGATGATCGCTACGGCGGGGCCATCGGCGGGATCAAACTCTGCCACCAGTTCGAACGCCGCATCGGTGTCGTTGATGTTGTTGTAGGACAATTCCTTGCCCTGATGCTGCTGGGCTGTCGCCACGCCGGGACGATTGGTGCCATCGGTGTAAAAGCTGGCGGTCTGGTGCGGGTTTTCCCCGTAGCGCAGTTCCTGACGCAGCTCGCCAGCAAAGGCGCGGCGGCGCGGGGTGGCCAGCTCAATCGCGCCAGCCATCCAGGTGCTGACGGCGGCATCATAGGCAGCGGTGCGGGCATAGGCGGTCTGGGCCAGCTTCTGACGGAACGCCAGCGTAGTTTGGCCGTCGTTTGCGGCCAGCTCTGCCAGCAGCGCGTCGTAATCAGCCACGTCAACAACGGTGCTGACAAAGGCATGGTTCTTGGCCGCAGCACGGATCATAGCAGGGCCGCCGATGTCGATATTCTCGATGCAATCGTCATAATCGCCGCCCTTGGCGACGGTTTCTTCAAACGGATATAGGTTTACAACCAGCAGATCGATCGGCGCGATGCCGTGATCGTCCATCGCCTTCACATGGCCCGCGTCATCGCGCAGTGCCAGCAGGCCCCCGTGTACCATCGGGTGCAGCGTCTTGACCCGGCCGTCCATCATTTCGGGGAAGCCAGTAATCTCTGCCACGTCGGTGACGTCCAATCCAGCGTCGCGCAGCGCCTTGGCGGTGCCGCCGGTAGACAGAAGGGTCACTCCCCGGTCTGCCAGCGCGCGGCCCAGATCGATCAGGCCGGTTTTGTCGGATACGCTTAGCAGTGCGCGGCGAATGGGTTGCATGGTCATGTGTCGTCCCCGAATTCGTTGTCATAGTCATCCGTCCCGCGCTGCGGAGCCAGGTCGCGGACCACGTCGGGTGTGTCCTGCGCCTTGGCCAGCGACCAGCGGATGCGGGTCGCATAGGCCATTGCGACGCCGGATAAAACCACCTGTTGCGCTGTGCGGGGCTTCAATCGGCCTGTTTCCAGGTAAACTGACGGCTCTAATTGCAATTCGGCGTGGCCATCGTGGCGCAGCACCCAGATTTCGCCGGATTTCAGCGCCATCGATACGGCGGCCCCGCCCAGATCGACTGTGGCATCCACATCGGGGTGCAGATGAAAGCGGATCGCATAGGGTATGCCCTGCATCTGCGTCGCATCCAACGCCCGGTCAAAGCGTTGCTTGTCCATCGCATCTAAGGTCGTCAGAAGGTCTTCGCCCGCCAGCCCACGCCCGTCGGTCGTCATTTCCAGCGTCCGGGCATGGGTCAGTCCGTGGGTGATGCGAAAGCCGTCGTGCGAAAGTTCTGCCCGGCGTCCGTCGTCCAGATGCGTCACGATGCAGTTCACCACATCCGGCAGATCCACCAGCATTTCCTGCGCCACGCCACTTGTCGTAATCGCCGGCCCAAGCCGCGATGATGAATAACCCCCGATGCCCAACGTGCTATGACTGGGCGTTGCGCGCCCAGCCCTGCGCCACTCCGCACCAAAGCTAACGCCAGAGCCGCAATTCACGATCAGCGGACGGCGGCCCGATGTCATCTCGAACGCGAGGGTTGAGGCGTGAGCGTTCACAGAAGCGGCCCCTTTCGGCGGGCGTGCGGCGTCGGCGATCAGGGTCGTGCGTCCCGCGCTGATCCGGGCATAGCCCATACATTCGGCGTCGCCTGTCACGCGCTTTCCGTCAATCAACGACAGCGCATGATCAAGCCGCCCATCCGACCCGCGCCCGCCACCGTGAAACCGCGCAAGGCCGCCATCGGCGTGGCGCAGAGCGCGCAGGGTCGGTCCGATGCGGGCAATGGCATCCGTGATCGCGCCCGGCACAGGCTGATTGCCGCCTTCAATCGCGGACTGCGCCCACAGCAGCAGGGTCAGAATATCAAGCAATTCCTGTGGGTTGCGGGTGGCGATGCCGCCGTCAGGGCGGATCTGACTTGCACAATCCGACGCGAGTGCGGCGATGGCTGGGGCGGTCAACCGCTCCATCCCCTCCAGCGACAACCCGGCATAAATCATGCCCGCCAGCGCCTCGAACCGGGCCAGACCGGGCCGCGTGCTACGCCAGCGGCGTGACAGGAACAGGGTCTGTTGACCGAGTGAGCGGAACAGACGGGTCTGGGCGTCTTTATCCTGCCCGCGCAGCAAAAACACACCATGGGAAATCCAGCGAATCAGGCGCCGCCCCGTTAAGTCAGGCGTCCATCCGGGACCGCTGCCACCGCCAAAGGCATCGATCCATTCAGCCACCCAAGCCTGCGCCGCGTGGCGCGCGCGCGTATCACCAACGGCGGCCAGATCGTCCAGCCAGGCAAAGCTGTGCAGCTCCTGATCGACCATCGCGCGGTCACCCTGCGCCGACCAAATCGACCCACCGGGGGCGGTGGTCAGCACACCGGCAAACAGGAAATTTCCGGCCAGCAGCTGCCGCCCGCGGGCAAAGTGACCGATGCTGCGGGGTTCAGGTTGGGAAACGAATCCGGTCGCGGGCCGCGTACGTGCAGCCCACCGCGCATGTGCGCGGTGCATGAAGGCCCGGTGGCGGGCACGCCATGATTGCTGGTCGGCCAAGCTGCTGCCTCTGGATTGCGGTTTCGCATTCTTCTTGGAGGCAAGTTTAGCGCGGACCTGCGGCCCTGTCACGCAGGCTTTGTTAGCACCGCCATATAGAAGCCGTCCATACCGCCAATCTCGGCCCAGTAATCGGGCCGCAGTCGCAGACCGCCCTCTTCCGTGATCCATGCGAGATCGACGCCGGGCTGGTCCAACGCGGCGCGGTCGATGGTCACGTCGGGATGACGCTCCAGCGCTTCTTCGATCTGCACTTCGCCCTCATCCGGCAGAAGCGAGCAGGTGCAGAACACCAGACGCCCACCGGGTTTGACCAGCGACAAAGCGTGGTCAATCATCGCGCTCTGCTGGTCGATCAAAGCACCAAATTCAGAGCCGTCTTTGGCATAGGGCAGGTCCGGGTGGCGGCGCATCGTTCCAGTCGCGCTGCAGGGCGCATCCAGGAGAACGGCATCCCATTGCCCTGTCACGTCAAATGCGTCGGCGACCTGCACATCGGCCATCAGCCCCACGCGCGTCATGTTCTGCCCCACCCGCGTCATGCGGCTGGCAGAGGCATCGACGGCTGTCACCGTCGCCCCGAGCGCGGCCAACTGCATAGTCTTGCCGCCTGGCGCAGCGCACAAATCCAGTACCGTCAAACCGTTGACATCGCCTAGCAATCTCACCGGCAGCGCGGCGGCGGCGTCTTGCACCCACCAGTCGCCAGCGTCGTATCCGGGCAGTTGCGTTACCTGCCCCGCTTCCATCAGGCGCACCGATCCCGTCGGCAACACCGTGCCGCCCAGCGCATCCGCGACAGCCTGCGCGTCGCCCTTGGGCGTCACGTCCAGCGGCGGAGTCGTGGCCTGGACGGCCTCGATCGCCTCGATATCCTTGCGGCCCCAAGCGGCTACCAGCGGCTGACGCAGCCAACCGGGCATCAACGGCACCGGCATCTTGGACCATCCGTCCGGCCCCTTGTCCGCGACCTTGCGCAGCACGGCGTTGACCAGACCCTTAAGCCGGGCGGTATGGTGGTTACGCCCTACAATCTCGACATAAGCGTTCACCACGCCGTAAGCAGCGGCCCCTTGCACGATCTCCAACGTGCCCAGACGCAATGCGTTCTGCACATATACCGGCGGCTCTTTGGTCATGAACGGTTTCAGCATCCTGTCGGACCGGTCCAGCATCCGCAATGCGTCTGTCGCCAGCCGCTGCGCGCGGGCGCGATCCTCTGGCGCAAGGTGCTCCAACGCGCCTCCACCTAGCAATTCGGACAGCAGGCGCCCTTCTTCGATGACCTGTTGCAGCAGGTGATGCGCGGCACGGCGCGGGGCAAGGCCAGTTTGATCCATGGGGAAACCCTTGTTTGGTGTCGCAAGCGGGGTATATCAGCAGAACACCCCCGGCAAGGACAAGACCATGACGGCAGATATTCCCGGCGCGCAGCCTGAAACAGACACCCAGGACGCAGCCCCAGCTAAACGCGATTTGCCCCCAGCCGCCCAGCGCGCGCTGGCCGAAGCGGCAGAGCGCCGTGCCAAGGCCGATGCATTGGCAATGCCCACAGAGTTCGGCGGCCGTGAAGGCCCCGAACCCGTGCGCTACGGCGATTGGGAAAACAAGGGCTTGGCGATCGATTTCTAGCGGATGCGCAGCGCGGCGGCCCGGCCAGCGCCCTTATCAACGGTAAAGCGCACCAGATCGCCATTTTGTTCGACGAGCTGACAATTATAGGGAAGCTCGTCCCCCCCCCAGTTCATCGCACGGCAGAAATAGCCGTCCAGCCAAGACCAAGTGCCCGTGATGGGCCATCCCAGCGCATCGCCGCTGATTCTTCCGTCAGGCATGACCTTGACCGTAATGTTATACAGCATGTGGGTCAGATCGCCCTGCCCCATCAAATGAAGAAATAGCGCCTCGTCACTGACGCGGTCATAATCCCGTGCCGCCGCCACAACTGGCAGCGCCCACAGAAGTGTCGCAAGAAATATCACCCTCATGGCAGTCCTCCTCCAACGTCAAATTAGGTCATCTTGCGACAGGACAAGTCACAAACCCAGCACATCCAGCATGTCATAGTGACCCGGTGCGCGGTCCTGTCCCCACAGAGCGGCCTTCAGCGCGCCACGTGCAAAGACGCGGCGGTCAGTCGCGACATGGCGCAGCGTGATCCGCTCACCGTCGGCAGCGAACATCACGTCATGTTCGCCCACGATGTCGCCGCCGCGAATGGCGGCAAAGCCAATGTCGCCGCGCTTGCGTGACCCGGTGATGCCGTCACGTCCACTATCGCGCACGTCGTTCAGAGCAACGCCGCGCCCCGTCGCTGCAGCCTCACCCAGCATCAGGGCGGTACCGGATGGCGCATCGACTTTGTGGCGATGATGCGCCTCGATGATCTCAATATCGAAATCCTCGTCCAGCGCGGCTGCGACCTTTTGAGTCAGCTGCACCAGCAGGTTAACCCCAAGACTCATGTTTCCGGCCCGCACGATAACGGCGTGATGGGCAGCGCGGTCGATGGCGGCGATATTGTCGTCCGACAGCCCGGTCGTGCCGATCACATGCACCGCACGCGCCTGCGCCGCGAGGCCCGCAAAGGCGACCGTGGCGGCGGGCGCAGTAAAGTCGATAATCGCCTGCGCCTTGGCAAAAGCCGCGACCGGATCATCCGTCACTGTCACGCCAAGCGCCGCACCGCCCATGGCAACGCCGATATCCTGACCTACCCACGCATGGCCCTCGCGCTCCAACGCGGCAACCAGATGGCAGGCGTCCGACTGCGTGACAGCCTGCACCAGCATCTGCCCCATGCGGCCAGAAGCCCCCGTGATCACGATTCCCGGTGTGCCTGTCATGTCCGTCCCCTGCGCAAATTTCCACCAAGTCATAGCGCCCCAAACGCGCCCGGAAAAGGCTTGCTTGGAATTGTCGTGTTGCAGCGTTACATGCAGGCCATGGCAAAGATATCATCCTCCGGGGGCGGCGCCCCCAATCAGCGACAGCTGCGACTTGGCGAATTGATCCGCCGGCGGCTGTCAGAACTCCTTCAACGCGGGGAAATCCACGACCCGGAATTATCCCGCATGATGATCACCGTGGGCGAAGTCCGCTGTTCCCCGGACCTGTCCGTGGCAACCGCGTTCATCCTGCCGCTCGGTGGCGACAAGAAAGAAGAGGCGCTGCTGGCCCTGCGCAAATCCCGGCACGAGATTCGCCGCGAAGTTGCCAAGGTGCTGAGCATCAAGTTCGCCCCTGAAATCCGGTTCGAGATTGACGACACCTTTGACCGCATGGACGCTACCCGCGCCCTGTTCGAACTTGAAGACGTCAAGGCGGACCTAGCCGCACCCGACTCAACCGAAGGCGATTCGACAGAATCCGACAAGGACGACGACTTATGATGCGAGCGCTGGCGCTGTTACTGGCGCTGGCCGCTGGCCCCGCCAGCGCGGTCACCTGTGCCGACGACACATTTGAAGGGCACAGCTTTACCTCCTGCACTGTCGACGCGGCGGCGGAAGACCTGCGCCTGTTCCACCGCGATGCGGACGGTCAGGTGCTAGGCGGCTGGACCGCGCTGTCTGCCAAAGTCGCGCCGCTGACCCTTGGCTTTGCGATGAACGCTGGCATGTATCACGACGACCGCCGCGCGGTGGGGTTGTATATCGAAAACGGCGCGCAGACTGCGCCGCTAGTCACCCGCGACGGACCCGGAAATTTTGGTCTGCTGCCAAACGGCGTGCTGTGCCTGACCGACGACAGCGCCCGCGTGATCGAATCGCTGACGTATGAGCTGACCGGCCCCGCCTGCCGCGATGCCACCCAATCCGGCCCGATGCTGGTAATCGGCGGCAAGCTGCACCCCCGCTTCCTGCCAAATTCGCCGTCAGTGAATCTGCGCAATGGCGTTGGCACGACGGCGGACGGGCGCACTGCGATCTTTGCGATTTCCAATGATGCGGTCAACTTCGACACCTTCGGGCGGTATTTCCGCGACGTGTTGAAAACGCCGGATGCGCTGTTCCTCGATGGCTCGGTCTCTCGGCTCTATGCGCCTGCGATCAAGCGGGCGGATTTCGGCTTTGCTGCGTTGGGTCCGATCGTCGGGGTCGTGCAATAGCTTGACCCCGGCCCGTCACGGGCCTAGCAGGCGCCTTCACATCTGGACGGAGGCCCCCATGGGACGGCGCAAATCGGGACGCAACATTTCGGGCTGGCTGATCGTGGACAAACCCGCGGGCCTGACCAGCACGACCGTGGTCAACAAGGTGCGATGGGCGTTGAACGCCAACAAAGCAGGTCATGCTGGCACCCTCGACCCCGCCGCAACCGGGGTGCTGGCAATTGCGCTGGGCGAAGCGACAAAGACCGTCCCCTACATCACCGACGCGCTGAAGGCCTACACCTTCACCATCCGGCTGGGTCAGTCGATGAACACCGATGACGCCGAAGGCGAGGTCATCGCGACAAGTGATTTGCGCCCCACAGACGATCAGATCAAGGCCGCCCTTGGCCAGTTCGTTGGCGACGTCATGCAAGTCCCGCCGCAGTTTTCTGCCGTAAAAATCGACGGTGAACGCGCTTACAAACGCGCCCGCGACGGCGAAACGATGGAAATAGCAGCCCGTCCCCTCTGGGTCGAAAGCCTGCTGATGGATAACCGCCCCGACGCCGATCACGTCACGCTGGAAATGGTCTGCGGCAAAGGCGGTTATGTCCGGTCTATCGCCCGCGATCTGGGCGAAGCCTTGGGCTGCCACGCCCACGTGCGCGAGTTGCGCCGCATATGGTCCGGCCCCTTCAAAGCCGAGGACGGCCTGACGCTGGACGCCATCGACGCCATCGCCCGCACGGAAGAGTTGGACACCCACATCCAACCGCTGGAGGTCGGCCTTGCCGACCTGCCGATGGTCACCTGCCCCACAGCCAGCCTGACCGCCCTGCGCAACGGCAATCCGGCGATGGTGATCGCCAGCGGCATAGACTACGGCACAGAGGTCTGGGCCGCCCACGAAGGCCGCGCCGTCGCCGTCGGCCGCCTGATGGGCAGCGAACTGCACCCTGCCCGCGTTTTTGTCGACTGACGGTGATGCGCCACTACCGCCAGACCGCCAGCGCTGACACAATGACGACATGATCCGCCGCACCCACACTGCCGACGGCACCACTTCTGCCGCTCTGTATTCAAACTGCGAGCGCTTTCGCTATCGTCTTGACCGGCAGTGGTCCGATGCGGCCCCGATGACGTTTATCATGCTGAACCCGTCAACCGCCACAGAGGCGGCGAACGATCCCACCATCGCCCGCTGCCAAACGCGGGCCCGCACGAGCGGGTTTGGCGGCGTGAGGATCGTGAACCTCTTCGCCTTTCGTGCCACCGACCCTGCCGATCTGAAACGCGCCATTGACCCCATCGGGCCAGACAACACCAGCGCCCTTGTCGATGCCTGCAACGCTGCAGGGCTGGTCGTGGCAGGCTGGGGCATTCACGGCACCCACCAAAACCGCGCAGGCACCGTCCTGCGCATACTTGGTGACAAATGCGTGCAAATCCATACACTCGGCCTGACGCAACATGGCCACCCGCGACATCCGCTTTATGTCGCCTACGCCACCCAGCCGGAGCCATGGCCCCATGATTGAAGGTTTCACCCCGTCCCGCGTCGATACCGGGGACGTCTCAATTTCGGTGCACAGGGCCGGCAAAGGCACGCCCCTGATCCTGCTGCACGGCTATCCGCAAAACCACCACTGCTGGGCATCCGTCGCCCCAACCCTGGCGCAGCATTTCGACGTCATCATCCCTGATCTGCGCGGCTATGGCGACAGCGACGCCCCGCCGGACGATGCGGATCACAGCACCTACTCCAAACGCCAGATGGCCGCTGACATCATTGGATTAATGGACGCCCTTGCGCTGGACCGGGCGCATGTCCTGGGGCACGACCGGGGCGCGAGGGTGACCTACCGACTTGCGCTGGACCACCCGGACCGCATCCTGCGCCTTGGCATCATCGAAATCGTGCCTACAGGTGATTTCTGGGATAGCTGGAACGCTGATCTGGCGCTGAATGCCTATCACTGGACCTTTCTTGCGCAGCCTGCGCCGATGCCCGAACGCATGATCGCTGCCGACGGCGCGGGCTATGCGGATTGGACGCTGGCGCAGTGGACGTTGACAAAATCGCTGGATGCCTTTGCGCCCGCCGCATTGGAAAGCTACCGCGCGCAGATGACAGATCCTGCGCGCATTCATGCGATGTGTGCCGATTATCGGGCCGGAGCCTATTTCGACCGGGCGCTGGACCGCGAAACGCGGTGCGCGGGTACCCTGATCGACGCGCCGCTGCATTTTTTGTGGGCCGAAGGCGGCTTTCCCGCCCAAACCGGTGATCCGCTGGCAGCTTGGCGCAAATGGGCTCGGCATGTGACCGGCAACGCCTGCCGGTCTGGTCATTTCGCCTTGGAAGAAAACCCCGCAGCCGTCCTGTCAGCCTTTTTGCCGCATTTCCTAGCTGATTAACCGTTCCTTTATTGGGTCAGTATAAACATCATCCAGCAGTGTTAAAAAAATTTGACACTGCTGGATCGTGGGCGACCCTTGACCGTTGAGGCACCATAATGCTTGCTGCAATTGGGTTTCTTGGCATCGCCATGTCTTCCTTCGTGATGATCGGACGCGATGATTTCGAAGAAGAGGATACCCCACAGGAGTCCGAGATTGATACCACCGGTCTGACCGAAATCGAGCCGGGGCTGTTTCAGATGCTATCTGACAACGACGGTGATGATCCGGGTGCAGGCGGCGTATTGCCAACGATTCCGATAATGATACGGGAGGTCCTTAAGCGCGCGATACCAGACCGGGTGACACCCTGACGGACGCCGATTGGGGCATCACCGACGAAAACTCCTTCAATATCAGCGACAATACGATTGCCATGACCGACGCAGACCCATTTGCATCAGAGCCGGATGCGGAGCCCGAAGCAGAACCAGAACCCACACTCGAAACAGAGCTCGAAACAGCCTTTGATCCGGTCGAAGAGTGGGACGACGGTTTGGACATTTATCCGATTATCCATGCCCCGGCGCAAACCCTGACCGGGACAGACGATGCTGACACCTTGGAAGCGGACCTTAGCGACGACACAATCTTTGGCGGCGCAGGCAACGATTATATGACCGGCAACATGGGCAACGACACCTTGTTTGCCGAAGACAGCAATGACACGCTGCTTGCCGGTGCAGGTGATGACGTGCTGGCTGGCGGCTGGGGCGTTGACAGCCTAACCGGTGGTAACGGCGACGATCTGCTAAACGGCGGCTGGGGCGAAGACGTGATCGACGACTTCAATCCGGCAGAGGATCTGTTAGCGATCACCTATTCCGGCGATGTGCCGCCCGTTCTGACAACCACCTATGACGCCGGCTTGGCGACGCTGCTGGCCGACGACGCCATCGTGGCGCGCCTAACCGGCGTCACAGCGTTAGACACATCCACTGTCCTGCTGATCGCCGCCTGATTTTCAACCTTCCCTTTTGGGCGCAAACCGCCTAGGGGCAACCATCCGTGTGGGCCGTTTGGCTTCCCGGACCCTCCAAGGGCCTTTCTGGACGACATCCCGGATCGCGCCATTAACCCCTAATCAAGGAGACCCCGATGTCGATTACGCCCGAAGAAAAAGCCCGCGTCATGAAAGAATTCGCAACCAAAGAAGCTGACACCGGTTCGCCCGAAGTCCAGGTTGCAATTCTGTCGTCGCGCATCGCGACGCTGACAGAGCACTTCAAGATCCACAAAAAAGATAACCACGGTCGCCGTGGTCTGCTGAAAATGGTCGCTCTGCGTCGTAAGCTGCTGGATTATACCCGTGGCAAGGACGAAGCCCGTTATCAGGACCTGATCAAGCGTCTGGGCCTGCGCCGCTAACCCGGCCCAGCCTAAGCGATCCGAACGCCCGCCCTCACCGGCGGGCGTTTTGCGTTTCAGAGTGTCGCAACGTCAACGCAGACCGCCGCTAGACGACTGGTCTATTATGACTAACTCAAAGGTATGACGCAGCCCACCAGATCAGATCAGACGCGCCAACGCATCCTGTCCACAGGGCGCGACCTTGTGCTGCAGGGTGGCTTTGGCGGGATCGGGCTGTCGCGGATCCTATCCGAATCCGGCGTACCCAAGGGCTCATTCTATTACTACTTCGCCTCGAAAGAAGCGCTCGGCTGCGCCATGTTGGACGACTACGTAACCGACTATCTTTCCCGCATGGATACGCTAATGGACGGCCCAGGCACGGCAGGCGAAAAGCTGGCAAACTTCTGAGCCGCCTGGCTGGCTACCAACGATCACGAGGGCATCGCGACGCGCTGCCTTGTCGTGAAACTCGCGGCAGAGGTTGCCGACCTGTCCGAAGACATGCGCCGCATTCTAGATGGTGGCGTGGCCCAGTTGACAGGCCGCATTGCCGACCTGCTACGGCAGGCGGCGGCGGATGGCTCTGTAGGAACCATGGATGATCCTAGTGCCACCGCCCGCACGCTCTATGCGCAATGGCTGGGCGCGGCGGTGCTTTCGAAACTCTCATCTGGCGACGCCCCGCTGCGTCTTGCGCTTCGCGATACGACGCGCCGCCTAGAACCCCAACAAAACAAAGGAAAAAACCATGCGCGCTGCAATCCATGACGTCTTCGGCGAACCCGCCGATGTGCTGCTAACACAAACCGTCGACACCCCGCTTCCGGGCAAAGGCGAGGTTCTGATCAAGACCATTCTGTCCCCGATCCACAACCACGACCTGTGGACGGTGCGTGGAAACTATGGCTACAAGCCCGACCTGCCCGGTGCCATTGGTGGGTCCGAAGCCGTCGGCACCATCGCCGCCGTTGGTGATGGCGTGGACGAAGCCATGGTTGGCAAGCGCGTCGCGATTGCAGGCGTTCACGGCACCTGGGCCGAGTATTTCACCGCCCCCGCCAGCGGCGCGCTGCCCCTGCCCGACAGCATCCCAGACACGCTTGGCGCACAGCTGATCGCCATGCCATTCAGCGCGATTTCCCTGCTGGAAATCCTGCAAGCCAAGCAAGGCGATTGGATCGTGCAGACCGCTGCCAACGGTGCCGTCGGCAAGATCATGGGTGTGCTGGCCAAGTCGCGCGGCATCAACCTGCTGAACTTTGTCCGCCGTGACGATGCGGTGAAAGAGCTGACCAATCGGGGCATGGACAATGTGCTGTCCACCGGCACCGAAGGCTGGCAGCAAAAGGCCCGCGCGCTGATCGGCAAAGCTGGTGCCGTGTCCGCCATCGACTCGGTCGGCGGCGAAATGGGCGCAGAGCTGGTTGATCTGTTGGGCGTGAACGGCGAATTGATCGTCTTTGGCACCGCCACCGGAACCCCGTTGCAGCTGAACTCTGGCGCGCTGATTATGAAGCAGATCACTGTGAAAGGTTTCTGGGGATCCATGGTCAGTAACGACATGGACCCGGCACAGCGTAACCGCCTTATCACCGAACTACTGACGTTGGCCGTCAAAGGTGAGCTGCAGCTGGAAGACGGCGGATCGTTCGATCTGGACGACGTGACCGCCGCGATGACGGCCGCCCTGACGCCGGGCCGGGCCGGAAAGGTCATGCTGCGCGGCTAAATCGCGCCAAGGCTGCGGCGGGGTTAGGAAACCTTGCCGCAGCGCTCGTTTTTGATGACGTTGGCAAATTTGGGCCTACAGATGTTTCTCATGCGATAAATATTGTTTAAAATAGCGGATCGCGATGACCTCTAAATCCACCGTCCCGCCGGGCTTGGTCCACTCCACCACATCCCCGACCTGCGCCCCTAGCAAAGCGCCCGCCAGCGGCGAAAACGGCGCTATGCGGTGTGCCGCTGGGTCGGCCTCGTCCTCGCCCACGATGTGCCAATCAGCCTCCATGTCGTCCTCGTCCACTACAGTTACACATGCGCCAAATGCGATGACGGCCGTATCCTGCGCGGCAGGGTCAACGACGATCGCGCGGTTGATGCGCCCTTCCAGAAACCGGATGTCGCGTTCAGCCATGGCGCGGGGCAGCTTAGCGTCGAGGTTATCGCGCGGCAGCGCCGACAGCTCCGTATGGCGGTCACGTAGGCGCTGTTGCAAGGTGGCCAAACCTGCGGGCGTGACGTAATTGGGATGCGGACTTTGCGGCAGATCATCCAGGCGATCCGCCTGCGGGCCTTCGTCTTCTTTGGTGAATGCTTTGTTCATGCGAGAGGAACGTCCGGCCTTACTTGATGTTCCATCCCGCGTAGACAGGCCTTGGTTGCCAGAATGGCAAAGACCACCGCAGGCAAACCTATAAAGACGGACAGAAACGGGATGATCAGGGTCAGCCAGCCCGCAACGAGCCCCATGACCATCACCATCGGGACCATCAGGAATAGCTCCACACTATCGGCAGGACCCGTGACAACACCAAACGCGCCCAGAAACAGGCCAAAGCATGCCGGGGACTAAAGCACCGACATCCAGTAACCGCGCCACCAAGAAGCTATAATCGTTGCGATGCCATGTCGCCGCATATCCCTGATCGCGATGAAGGCCATCAGGATCGACGGCCCGATTATGAAGACGATACGCGGTTCAAGCGCCGCGAAGGAAAAATGGGGAAGGCCGTCGGGAAAGAACGGGATATCGGGGTACGCCAGGAATCCCGCTAGCAGCAGCGCTGGATTCAGGGGGCCGCAGATCACGAACAGCCCAATCCACCATACGGATGCA
>CAWUXN010000048.1:0-2716 GCA_963926415.1 uncultured Loktanella sp. | reverse complement strand
GAACGGGTGGCGCTTTATCAGGCCAGCGATGCCGCGCGCAGTGCGACCGCCTATGTCACATTAGAGCCCTGCGCCCATACCGGAAAAACGCCGCCCTGCGCCGATGCGCTGATCGAGGCAGGTGTGGCGCGCGTTGTCGTGGCGACGGGCGATCCTGATCCGCGTGTCGCGGGACAGGGCCTTGCCCGGCTGCGGGATGCAGGGATCAAGGTTGAACTGGGCCTGATGCAGCACCAGGCAGAACGCCACCACGCGGGTTTCCTGCTGCGCGTGACGCAGGGCCGCCCCTTTGTGACGCTCAAGCTGGCCACCAGTCTGGACGGGCGGATCGCCACGGCAAGCGGCGAAAGCCGTTGGATTACGGGGCCAGAGGCGCGCCGGGCGGTGCATGCGCTGCGGGCGCGCCACGATGCGGTGCTGATTGGCGCGGGTACGGCGCGGTCCGACGACCCGATGCTGGACGTGCGCGATCTGGGCGAGGTGCGGCAGCCGGTACGCGTTGTGGTGTCGCGCGATCTGCATCTGCCGATCAATGGACGGCTAGTCCAAACGGCACGGCAGCAGCCGGTTTGGCTGTGCCACGGCCCAGACGCTGAAACGCGCGACTGGATCAAGACCGGCGCGCAGACGGTGGAATGCGAGGTCAAGCATCATCGGATAGATACGCTGTCGATGCTGAGGGCGCTGGCTGATCGCGGGATCACCCGTGTATTGTGCGAAGGCGGCGGCCATCTGGCGGCCAGCCTGTTGCAGGCGCGGCTGGTCGATGAGCTGGTGGTCATGCAGGCCGGGGTTGCCATCGGCGCGGACGGCTTGCCGTCTCTGGCTGGGCTTGGGGTACAGGTTCTGGATGAGGCCCCGCGCTTTGTTCTGACCGATGTGTCAGCTATCGGCGGCGATGTGCTGCAACACTGGCGGCCTGCCTAGCGGTGCCAGATCCATGCTTGTGACGCTAATGCACCCTGCAGTTTCGCTAGCAGACGGTTGGCGCTGCTGGGGGCAGGCACATCACCCGCGATCAGGCGTTCCACGACCACCTCGACCGGGCAGGGCAAGTTTGTAACCGGATCGAAGTAGCGTGGATAGTCGATTAGGACCGCATGCACCAAGGCTGTCAGGTCAGGGGTGGTGGCGCGGCGCGGTACAGGCATCGCGCGATCATCGGTCAGGCCCCAGCCCGCAAAGAAAGGTGTGCCAAGGCATGTGACGCGCTTGCCCCGCAGTAGGGCCTCGAACCCCAGCGTGCTGGTCATGGTCCAGACCTCGTCCACCAGCCCAATTGCGGTGATGGCGTCCATGCCGGTCAGCACCGCGTCGGCATAGTCGGCGGCGTCTGGCATAGCGCCGCTCCGTAGTCTTTTTTCGACGTCGGGGTGCGGCTTGTACAAGATGACGGCGGCTGGATTAGCGGCGCGGGCGGCGCGCAGCAGATCGCCGTTAGTTGTCACATCCGACGTACCCAGCCGGATCGACGCATCGTTAGCCACCTGGCCCGGCACTAGGATCCGCCGCCCAGCCGGCAGGCCGCGTAGCGGGTAGGTGCTGCCAAGGTTGTATTTCGACAGCGCGGCTTTGGTCAGCCGCGCGATCAGGCGATCTGCGCGTTCGCGGGGGCCGCTTGTCAGATCGCAAGCGGCGGCGATCAGCGCCTCTAGCTGTGATGGCTGCGTTGGGTCGTAGTAAATACCGACCTCGTCCAGCACCAGCGACAGGGGCGGGAACAGGTCAGCCCCCAGCCCGCGCGAGCGCAAAAAGCCATCCTCGATCCGGACCATGCCCGTGTCTTGCGGGGCCTTAGAGGCCCAGATCATGTGGCGGCGTGTATCCTCAGCAGTGGCGTTATTGTCGGCGCTAAAGCGCATAGGCTGCCGCTGGCCAAAGACCTTTTGCATCGGACCACGCTTCCACAGGCTGATGCGGTGGCCTGTCCAGCCGCGATAGTCGTCTCGCCAAGCGCGAGCCTGCGCGCCAAGGCCGGTAATCACATCCTCAATTTCGCACAGCTTGTCGCGGTAGGGGTCGTACCACGTCGGATACAGGATCATCGCGCCCGCAAACAGTTGCGCCCGCGTTAGACTTCGCTGGCGGCGATCCAGCGGCATCCGGTCATCGGTCAGGCCCCAGCCCATATAAAACGGCTGGCCAAAGACGACGGGCTTATGGCCGGCCAAAATCGCCTCGAAGCCCAGTTGAGACGATACGGTATAGACTGCCACCGCGCCGGCGAGCAGCGCGTGGGGCGAGATGGGATCGTCACACAGCGTGATGCGCGGGTCGGCGAATTGGTCGGTGAAGTAGCCCTTGCTGTGGCCCGCTGCGGTTTCGGGATGGGTCTTGATGATGATGCGAGCGTTTGGATGGTCCGTCTGGGCATAGAACAGCATTTCGCGAAACGTGTTCGAGTCGGCCTTGCTGGCGGCGACGGCAGCGTCGCCGCGCGTTTGGTCGATCACCAGCACATAGCCCGGCTTTGGCGCGGGCAGGGTGGGGTCAAAGGCGTTGTATTTCGACAGATGGGCGCGGGCGATGTCGTCCATAGCGGCGCGGGCGCGGTTCAGCAGGGCGGTATCGCCAAGGGGATCGTCGCGCAGGATACATTCCAGATCGCTGGGCTGGGCGGGGTCGTAATGCATACCCCGGCTGTCGATCACCAACCCCACGGGTGGCTCGCTATCCCGGCCCGGCAGGATGGATCTCAGAAAGGAGTCTTCGACCC
>CAWUXN010000047.1:0-5171 GCA_963926415.1 uncultured Loktanella sp. | reverse complement strand
TCAACGGTGTCAAGGCTGTCAGCGCCAAGATCGTCGATGAACGACGCGCTCTCGACTACCTTGTCCTCTTCCACACCAAGGTGCTCCACAACGATCTTGCGTACGCGGTCTTCGACTTCGCTCATGAACAATTCCTCACGTTCTTGATGGGCCTAAACCCAGTTATTGAACTGACCGCCGAGGGGGTCTGTCCGTTGCAGCGTGGCCTATAACAGAGATTTGTGCGCGCGCAAACGCTTTCACAAATCCCGGCGCAAGCCTGGATCAAAGCATGGCCATTCCGCCATTCACATGCAAGGTCGCACCCGTGATATAGGCTGCTTCTGTGCTGGAAAGATAAAGCACGGCAGCTGCGATCTCGTCGGCCTCGCCCATACGGCCCGCCGGGATCTGTCTCAGAATGCCGTTTTTCTGATCGTCCGTCAGTTTGTCGGTCATCGCCGTAGCTATGAAACCGGGGGCGACACAGTTGACAGTAATGCCCCGGCTCGCGACCTCATAGGCGATGGACTTGCTCATCCCGACCATACCAGCCTTTGACGCGGCATAGTTAGCCTGCCCCGGATTTCCGGTCGCACCCACGATCGACGTGATGTTCACGATGCGGCCCCAGCGGGCCTTAATCATGCCCCGAATAGCGCCTTTGCACAGGCGCATGCTGCTGGTCAGATTGACGTCCATAACACTGGACCATTCATCATCGGACATCCGCATAAACAAGTTATCGCGGGTGATACCTGCGTTGTTCACCAGAATATCCAAACTGCCCATGGCTTCCACCGCCTGTTTAGGCAGCGCCGTCACAGCCTCAGCGTCGCTCAGGTTGCATGGCAGCACATGCACCCGCTCACCCAGCTGGGCGGCCAAGGCCTCCAGCGGCTCGACCCGTGTGCCGGACAGACCCACCGTCGCGCCGGCATTGTGCAGCGCTGTCGCAATCGCGCCGCCGATTCCCCCAGAAGCGCCAGTCACCAGCGCCGTCTTGCCTGTCAAGTCAAACATCATGCCTCTCCCTTGATGGCGGCAGCTGCGGCTACGGCCTCTGCGGCGGTGCCGACATTCGCCGTGCCCACCTCTTTTGCGATACGCCGGATCATGCCCGACAGAGCCTTTCCAGCGCCGATTTCAACAAAGGACGTTACGCCCTGCGCCACCATCCACTCAACCGAGGACGCCCAGCGGACCCGGCCTGCAACCTGCTCTACTAGTTGACTGCGGATCGTATCGGGGTCCGTGACCGGCAGCGCGGTTACGTTTGCAACAAGTGGCACGGCCGGGGTCTGCATGGCGACTTCAGCCAGCGCGCCGCGCATCAACTCTGCCGCAGGCTGCATCAGCGCGCAATGAAACGGTGCCGACACTGGCAACATCAGCGCCCGCTTGGCCCCCGCCGCCTTGGCCAACACAGCGGCGCGTTCCACTGCCGCGACATGGCCAGATATCACGTTCTGCGCCGGGTCATTTTCATTTGCTAATTGGCATACTTCGCCCTGCGCTGCGTCCTCGGAAATCTGCGCCACAGTGGCCGCGTCCAGCCCAAGGATCGCCGCCATTGCGCCAACGCCTTGCGGCACGGCCTGCTGCATCGCATCACCGCGCACCCGCAGCAGGCGGGCACAATCCGCAATCCCCAGCGCACCGCTAGCTGCCAGCGCACTGTATTCACCCAGCGAATGCCCGGCGACAAAATCCGCATCCGTGATCGCGACGCCTTCCGCCTCCAGCGCGCGCATCGCGGCCATGGACGTGGCCATCAGCGCAGGCTGTGCATTGCGGGTCAGCGTCAGTGTCTCCAGACTGCCCTCAAAGATCAGCGCCGACAGCGCCTCTCCCAGCGCGTCATCGACCTCCTCGAACACCGCGCGGGCGGAAGGATAAGCGTTCGCTAGATCTTGCCCCATACCTATGGCCTGTGCGCCTTGTCCCGGAAATACGAATGCCCGCATGGATTTGCCCTTTTTTCTGCGTGTTCGGGCCTTGGTCTAGCCTGCACCGCGCCGCCGCACAATGCCCCTGCGTCATCGCAAATTGTGCCGCAGCGCAGCACTCGCTAGCCTTGGGGCAACCACATAAAAGGACGCGCCATGACCAATCCGACCACCTACGGCACCGTGACCAAGGTGTTCCACTGGCTGACAGCCGCCTTGATCCTGACGATCATCCCGCTGGGGATCATCGCGTCCGACATGACCTACGACACCAACGAACAGCTCGCTCAAAAGGCGCAGCTGTTCAGCATTCACAAGACCCTTGGCGTTGCCGTCTTCTTTGTCGCACTCGCCCGGATCCTGTGGGCGCTGGGTCATCCCAAACCCGGCCCCCTGCACCCCGAACGCCGGGCCGAGACTTTACTGGCCGAAACAATCCATTGGCTGCTCTATGCATCCCTTGTCATCACACCCCTGACCGGCTGGATCGGCCACGCCGCGACCACAGGATTTGCGCCAATCTGGTGGCCCTTCGGTCAGTCCCTGCCCTTCGTGTCCAAGAATGAAGCCACTGCCCATCTATTCGACAGCCTGCACTGGGTCTTTGGCAAGGTGATGATCAGCTCCGTGCTGCTCCATATCGCTGGCGCGCTCAAGCATCACTTTATCGACCGCGACGCCACGATCAGCCGCATGTGGTTTGGCAAGACGATAGCGCCTGACGCTGGCTTTCACCGCACCCTTGTAGCCGCGCCCCTGCTGACCGCTGTGATCGTGGCGGCCGGGATCGGAGCAGCCTTCACACTCTCTGGCCCAGCCGAAGACGCCCCCGAAGTCGCCGCGCTTGACCAAGTCGCCTCCGATTGGACGGTCCAACAAGGTGCCCTCGCGATCACCGTGACCCAATTCGGCAAGCCCGTGCAGGGCAGCTTTGCCGACTGGACCGCCGCGATCACCTTTGATCCAGAGGCAGAGACCGACGCGGGCAACGTCAAGGTCACAATCGCCATCGGCTCCCTAACCATTGGCTCTGTCACCGATCAGGCCATGGGTTCGGATTTCTTCAACGCTGAATCTTTCCCAACCGCGGCCTTCACCGCACCGATTACCAAAACGGCGGACGGCTATGTCGCGGACGGTACCCTGACGTTGAAGGACACAACGGCACCCGTCACCCTGCCCTTCACCCTTACACTGGACGGCAAAACCGCCACCATGCAGGGCAGCACCACGCTGAACCGCCAGACCTATAACATCGGGGCCAGCATCAGCGACGAGACAAACCTTGCCTTCGACGTCACCGTCGACATCACCTTGACCGCCACACGCGGCAACTGACGCAATCACCCTTTAGCGCAACAAACCGCACCTGCGGCAACCTTTGCGGCAGGTGCTTTACATTTCGGCCGCCCCACACCGTACACAAAAAATCCGCGCCGGAATTACTCCCGACGCGGCTCTGAACGTCTCGCGGTGCTCGGGGCTTATTCAGCCTTCATTGCCTCGATCGAAATTTTCACGTTCACTTCGTCGCTCACGAATGGCGCGAACAGACCGACGTTATAGTCGGACCGCAGCAGCGTGGTGGTGGCGTCGAAACCAGCCCAGGGCTTGCCTTCCATCGGGTGATCGGCAGCCTGGTTCAGCGTAGCGTCCAGCACAACCGACTTGGTCACTTCGTTCAACGTCAGATCGCCAGTGATCTTGGCGGTCTTGTCGCCGGTCACTTCGATGCTGGTTGATTTGAACATCACCATTTCGTCTTCGGCGGCACCAAAGAAGTCAGCGGACATGAAGTGCTCGAAACGCGCTTCCCAGCCCGTGTACATGCTGCGCACAGGGAACGATACTTCTACCGACGAATTGGCCGGATCTTCCTGATCGAACTGGATCACGCCCTCAAAGCCAGAGAACATGCCAGTCCCGGTAGAGAAACCAAGGTGGTTATAGTCGAACACGATCTGGCTGTGGCCAGCGTCCAGCACATAGGCTTCAGGTGCGGCAAATGCGGGTGCAGCCAGCAGGGTAAAAGCGGCAGCGGACGTCGTTAGAATTTTCATAATCTGGTCTCTACGGTTTTGGGTTTCAGGCCTCCGTAGATGGGGCAAGTGCCTGATCCGGGCAACCCGGCAATAATGAACATGTCCTGTTCGGCGACGCATCGCCGCCTTATGTTTCAAGTGAGGTACGCATCCCCATCACTGTTTCCCGTTTGCGGCGCAGCGTCGCCTCCGGTGTCAGCTCGCTTACCGGCTGACGATCAGTTCACAGCCCATAAGGTCGCCTAGACGGCTCAGGTCTTGCTCGCGCCTTGATACCACGGCCACGGTCCGCGCCATATTGCGATAGCGCAGTACCAGCGTCGCTGCACTGGTGCCGGGGTGCTGAACAAAGGCACTGCCGACGCAATCGAAACCATAGCGCAACATCACCGTCTGCGCGCCGATAGGATTGCGGGCCACTTCGCGCACTTCGCCGTTCATCTTGTCCACCTCGATATGGATCACCGTACCCCGGCTGGCGAACCACATTAGGATAACTCCAGTAGTCAGAATTAGCATGATGACTGGCACAAGGAACACAAAATCCTCTGACCAGCTCATCATCAGCTCGACAGAGCCTGCAATAAATGCAGCGTCGCTTAGCATTGCGGGCGCCTGCAACAGGACGATACGCAACGGCGCGGCCCCCTCAGGCACCACACTGTAGCCCGAATAGGTTTCCTCTAGTGTGAAACACGCCGCCACCACTTTGGCTGCCTGCGGTCGGCGCGGTCGAACCGGTACGGCAGGGCTGGTATATGGCATCTCCGACATGGCTGGGATTTTCTCTGTGCTAGTGGTATCACTTTCAGTAACAGGCACCTGCTTCGCGGTGAAAAAGTGTTATCCTTAGGGTCTTGTAAAGCGTTATAAATTTTTCAGGCATATCCGCGCTGGACAACTGCCCTGCTCGCCATGCCGCGCGCGCCGCAGGCTACGGGTTGCGCCAATCGGGCGACTGTGTATAAGCGGCGCACTTCCGCAATGGTTATTCACTGCGCAGTCTCTCGTGGTCGGGGTGCGGAAGTCTTTAGTCCCGTCCTATGAAATGCGTCGAACAATATGAAAAGGAACGCCATGCCGCTTTACGAGCATGTGATGATTGCGCGTCAGGACTTGTCCAACACGCAAGCAGAAGCCCTGATCGAACACTTTGGCACTGTGCTAGCCGACAACGACGGCAAGCTGGTCGACAGTGAGT
>CAWUXN010000046.1:0-6583 GCA_963926415.1 uncultured Loktanella sp. | reverse complement strand
GCGAAAGTGAGCGGCATGGTTTTTTATGATGCAGAAGGAGCGCGGCTGCATGTCTGATGCCCTTTTCAGGAACGAACCCGTTTCTTCAACGCCGTACGTAGTCGATGGTGTCAGCATCAGCCTTGCTGCACCGCTGAAGCGCTATTCGCTGCGGGCGCGGACTGCCGAGGCTCTGGAAACTGTGCTCAACGTAAAAGTGCCACAGAAAATCGGCGCGACCGAGGGCGATATTGCGTGCCTTGGTCCGGACGAATGGCTCCTGCGCACGCCAGCAGTCACGGCGATGCCGACCGGCGCGGGATTGCCGGTTGTTATCACGGATATCAGCGAACGGTCGATCTGCCTCGTCGTTGAAGGGCCACGCGCGGCGGAACTGCTGATGACAGGTTGCCCGCTTGATCTCGACAATTTTGCGGTCGGTCGGGCCGCACGAACAATTTATGAAACGGTCGAAATCATCATCATCCGCGAGGGTGAAGATCGTTTCCATGTTGAGGTGTGGCGCAGTTTTGCCGCATGGCTATGGACGGCGTTCACAGCGGCGGCCAGTGTGTCGCACAGACCTTGCGGCAATGGCGTGTCGATCTTGACGCCGTACACTGACAGCTGCCTCGCAATTGTGTCGAGCAGCGGGCCAGAGGCTCCTTCGGACCGGCGGCCGTGATAGGCGCGAAGCAGCCGCAGCTGCCCCTCTGTCCGTTCGATATAGCGGCCCAGCCAGAACAAGTTGTCGGCGGCACGGCTAGGTAGAGTTTCGGAGCTGGCCCGCAGAAACGGGGCGCTGGAAGCAACGGGCAGAAGCGTCGGGGTGGCGACGGGCGTGTCGGAAACGACCCAAACGTCCGCAACCGCACCGCCGCGGCGCATCGATACGGCAGAGGCATCTTGCCCTGCGCCGACCCGCGCGAAGCCGCCAGGCATGACGTTCCAGCCATTCGGGCCCCGCGCCAAAAACACTCGCAGTGTCATCGGGCGCGGCACCAGTGCACCGTTCTGATAGACCGGTGTGGTAGACAGGGTGACCAGTTCCTTGGCCATCAAGTCCGGAGCATTGGCGGCCAGCCACGGGCCAACCTGTCCTTCGTCGCTATGAAACAGTGTGCCGCCAATAGCATGCGGCGCGTTGGTTTCGTGCGGCATCCGGGTGGCTTGCGCCGGGCCGATCATCATGCGGGCGGCATGGCGTTGCACATGGGCCAATTGCTTTGCCCCGCCGCACCACCATGTCGCTACGTTGGGTAGTTTCAGGTCGCCCCCAGTCAACGCCCGGCTGATCGCGGGCAGGAAGGCCATCAGCGCCTGAGTTTCCAGCACGCCCACACCCAGCGCATTGACCATAGTCACATGTCCATGACGGATCGCAGACATCAGACCCGCCGTGCCAAGCTGACTGTCGCTACGCAGTTCAAGAGGGTCGGCCCAGATGCTGTCCATCCGGCGCCATAGAACCTCGACCGGCAATGGCCCCTTGACGGTGCGGGCGTTCAGCCGCCCGTCTTGTACCGTCAGGTCGCCGCCTTCCAGTAGGGGCAGGCCTAGATAGCGGGCAATATAGGCCTGCTCGTAATATGTGTCGGTCAGCGGTCCGGGCGTCAGGATCGCGGCGGCGCTGGCGGGATCGGATTTCAGCCCTGACAGGGCCGAGCGGAAGGTATCGAAAAAGCCAGCCAACCGCCGCACGTTTGCATCGGCGTAAAGTTCGGGGAACACATGGGTGGTGGCGATGCGGTTTTCCAAGGCAAAGCCCGCGCCAGAGGGTGCGTCGGTCAGGTCCTGCAAGACCCACCAGCGCCCATCGGGGCCCCGGCCAAGCTCGAACGCGCAAAAATGCAGATAAGGGGTCCCCTTTGGCTGGGCACCTACCATGGGGCGCAGCCATTCAGGGTTGGCTGCAATCAGCTCTGCCGGCAGATGACCCTGCGCGATCAGCGTGTTGTCGCCGTACAAATCGGCTGCAATCTGTTCCAGCAAATCGGCGCGTTGCGTTAAGCCTTCTGTGATCGTGTCCCAGTCGGACTGGGCCAGCACGACAGGCACCGCACTATAGGGCCAGTCACGAGATGCTGCATTGGTGTCCCCATATTTGCGGAAAAAGACGCCGGCATCTGCCAGGTGCTGTTCCCCGCGGCCAAAGGCATCGCTGATTTCACCGTCCGACATCGATGACAAGTGTTCGATCAGCGGGGCCCAGACCGGGCGCATCCCCCCAGTCGAGTCACACAGCTCGTCCGGGACGCCGGGAAGCGGGCGATAGCTGTCGAACAGCGACCGCCGCGCCGCCGCGGCGGGTGTCACAGGCCGGGCTTGCGGCGCAGGTCGAGCGTCATCGGACATGAGGGATGGGGCGTTTCTGAAACTGGTTCATAATTACCTGAAGTATGACCGTGCGGTTCGAACCGGGCAAGGCGGCGTGCCTCAGCCTCGTTCCCATTGACGGGGAATGTATCATAATTACGCCCGCCCGGATGTGCGACATGATAGGTGCAGCCGCCAATCGCACGGCCCGTCCAAGTGTCATAGATATCGAAGGTCAAGGGCGCGTTAACCGGCAACTTCGGGTGTAGCGCAAGCGGAGGTTGCCACGCCTTGAAACGCACGGCGGCAACACTTTCGCCATTTTTGCCCGTTAGCTGCATCGGCATCATCCGCTGGTTGCAGGTCACGGTATAGCGGCCGGGATCGGGGGCCGTCAGCTTGGCCTGCAAGCGTTCAACCGAGCTGTCGGTATAGCGTACGGTACCGCCGATCGCACCCGTTTCGCCCATGACGTGCCAAGGTTCCAGCGCCTGACGGATTTCCAGATTGACGCCTTCCAAGTTGACTTCACCGCAGAACGGGAAACGGAATTCCGCCTGTGCCTTGAACCATTCGGGATCCAGATCAAAGCCGTGCTGCTTCAGATCGGCCAACACGTCCAGAAAGTCCTGCCAGACCATTTCAGGAAGCATGAATCGATCCATCAAAGTACTGCCCCAGCGGGTCAAATTGCCCTTGATCGGGGCCTTCCACATCCGCGCGATCAGGGCGCGGATCAGCAGTTGCTGGGCCAGCGACATGCGCGGGTTTGGCGGCATCTCGAACCCGCGGAATTCGACCAGCCCAAGGCGTCCAGTGGGGCCGTCGGGGGAATAAAGTTTGTCGATGCAGATTTCGGCGCGGTGGGTGTTGCCGGTGACGTCCACAAGCAAGTTGCGCAGCAAACGGTCCGTTAACCAAGGGGCGGGCACGTTGCCTTCTTCTGGTGTGGTAATCTGATCCAGCGCGATTTCCAGCTCGTACAGGCTGTCCATGCGCGCCTCGTCGATGCGCGGGGCCTGAGATGTCGGGCCGATAAACATGCCAGAGAACAGGTAGGACATCGACGGATGCCGCTGCCAATGCAGGATGATCGAGCGCATCAGATCAGGGCGGCGCAGGAACGGACTGTCACCGGGCGTGACGCCCCCCACGACGACATGGTTGCCGCCGCCAGTGCCGGTGTGGCGCCCGTCGATCATAAACTTATCGGCCCCAAGGCGCAGTTGGCGCGCCTCTTCATATACCACCTCGGTCGTGTTCACGACGTCGTCCCATGTGTGGGCGGGGTGGATGTTCACCTCGATCACGCCGGGGTCGGGGGCTACGCGGATCACGTTCAGGCGTGGGTCGGACGGCGGGCCGTAGCCTTCGATATGCACGGGCACGCCCAGCTTCTTAGCCGCCGCCTCGGCTGCGCCGATGAGTTCCAGATAGTCCTCGACCTCTTCCACCGGGGGCATGAAAATGCACAGCCGCCCGTCGCGCGGTTCCACGCTGACAGCGGTGCGGACCTTGCCCTTCAAGTCGCTAATGATCTGTTCGGTGCGGTCCTGAACGGGTTCGGACGCTGTGAAATGGGCGCGGGCCTGACGGGATTCCTCGTCCGCCTCCTCGGCCTTATCGACCCGGTAGGTCGGCAGTGGGCCGCGGTCCTGCATGGGGTCGCCGACGATGACGTGGGGATAGGACGCCTCGGGAATATGTTCTAGCGAGCCGAGCGGCAGGCGGTATCCGACGGGGCTGTCACCGGGGACAAGGAGCAGGTGGCCACGCCGCATCTCCCAGACTTCGGATAGCCATTCGGACTTGGCTTTGGCCTGCCATTTCTGCACCGGCAGAACGTAGCCTGACGGCTCGTTCAGGCCGCGGGCAAAGACACGGGCCATGCGGTTACGCGCCTCGGCGTCTGCCAGTTCGTTGTTTTCAGGCGTGACGTTGATTGGCAGGTTGCCTTCTTTCAGTACCCAATCGGCGGGGTCTTCGAAAGCAGGAATGACGTTGGCAGGGGGCACGCCCAGGGTTTCGGCCATGCTCTGCAGCACTGCCTGCGCCTGTTCCTTGGTCGCGCCGGTCGCGTCCTCTGCCGCGATGAGGTCAGGATCTGTCCAGATCGGTTCGCCATCTCGGCGCCAGTAAAGCGAGAAGGTCCAGCGCGGCAGGGTTTCGCCGGGATACCATTTACCCTGACCGTAGTGGAGGAAACCGCCAGGCGCAAAACGTGTCTGCAATCGGCGGATCAATTGGTCAGCAAAAATGCGTTTGGTCGGGCCCACAGCGCCGGTGTTCCACTCTTCCGCCTCGAAGTCGTCGATGGACACAAAGGTCGGCTCGCCGCCCATGGTCAGGCGGACGTCGCCGTCGTTCAGCGCCTTGTCCACCGTGTGGCCCAGTGCGTTTAGCTTGTCCCATGCAGCGTCGGAAAACGGCTTGGTGATGCGGGGATGTTCGGCGACGCGGGTGACGGTCATGTCGAAATCGAAGGTCACCTCGGCAAAGCTGGCCATGCCGGAAATCGGGGCGGCGTTGCTGTAATGCGGGGTTGTGGCCAGTGGGATGTGGCTTTCGCCCGTCAGTAGGCCCGACGTAGGATCAAGGCCGACCCAGCCCGCGCCGGGCAGATAAACCTCACACCAGGCGTGCAGGTCGGTGAAGTCGTTTTCCGTCCCTTGCGGGCCACTGACGGCCTTTAGGTCTGGTTTCAGTTGGATCAGATAGCCGGACACAAATCGCGCAGCTAGCCCCAGATGCCGCAGCAGATTGACGAGCAACCAAGACGTGTCGCGGCACGAACCTTTGGCGAGTTGCAGCGTTTCCTCTGGCGTTTGCACGCCGGGTTCCATGCGAACGATATAGCCGATGTCAGCCGCCAGCCGCGCGTTCAGACCGACGACAAAATTGATGGTGCGCTGCGGATCGGGGGAAATGCTGGCGAGGTAATCGCGGAATAGCGGCCCCTCGTCATGGGTGCGCATATAGATCGATAGGTCGTCGATGATCGCTTCGGGGTAGGTGAAGGGGAACTCCTGCGCGCTGTCCTCGACGAAGAAATCGAAGGGGTTGTAGACGCTCATGTCGGCGACGACGTCGACCTCGATCTTGAATTCGGTCACCGGGTCTGGAAAAACATAGCGGGCCTGCCAGTTGCCGTAGGCGTCCTGCTGATAGTTAACGAAGTGGTTGGCCGGCGTGACCTTCAGGCTGTGCGACAGCACGGGCGTGCGGCTGTGGGGCGCGGGGCGCAGCCGGATGATCTGCGGCCCCAGCGTGACAGGGCGGTCATATTTATAGTGAGTCAGGTGGCGGATCGCGGCAAGGATGGACATGGTCAACCTTTCGATAGTTGCGAAGACTCTCCCACGATGCAGGCGACACCTCCAGCCGCATTCGGGTTCTGGACTGACCGGACGGAATAGGTGCCTAATTTTTAGGCGAGCGCGCCTCGTGGATCAGATCATTGATGAACTGCAGCTTGGCCATGACGCTGTTGTTCAGCACGAAGGGATAGAGGTCCGGCTGCCCCATGGCGCGGTTCATGTTATTCAGCGCGACAGTCACAGGAACCCAGTTTTCGATCACGGGCGTGATGTCGTGCGCAGCATATCCGTCGGCTGTGACCTGACGGCCATCCAGTGACAGGGCATAGGCCGCCGCCGTTTCGACGCCATCGGCGATATGCATCCAATGCGCCCAAGTCTCGGCAAAATCCTCCCACGGGTGGGCGGTGGCATAGGCGCTGATGTGGGTTTGCTGCCAGTTTTGCGATGCGCCGCTGTCATAGTGCCGTTGCAGGGCGACACCATAGTCGGCACGCTCGTCCCCGAACAGCGCACTATAGCGGTCGATGTGTGGGCTGCCATCGATCAACATCGCCCAGTAATAATGACCGATCTCGTGACGCATGTGGCAGATCAGGGTGCGATAGGGTTCGTCCAGCGCCGTGCGGCGCGCGACGCGGACGTCATCGTCGCTTTCGGCTATGTCGATCGTGATCAGCCCGTAATTGTGCCCAGTTATCACTGGGGTGACACCATTGGACCTCTCGGCGTCCGCCAGAAAATCAAACGCCAGCCCCATGACCGGGTCCTGCGCGCGGGTGGGGTGGGGCAGGGACCAGCGGATCAGGGCGTAGATCAACTTGCGCTTGGCCAACTCGACCTCGCGCCAGCGGGTCAGGTTGCCCTTGGTACGTGCGTCAGGAACGATGTGATTATGCTGGCAGGCAGGGCAATAACTGCCGGGCGTGGCCTTGATCGCCATCCAGTTGCAGCCTGCCGCCTTGGCATTG
>CAWUXN010000045.1:0-3431 GCA_963926415.1 uncultured Loktanella sp. | reverse complement strand
CGAATTTCTGCTGGCGACACCCATTGTCCTGTGGGCTGCGCTGCCATTTTTCCAGCGTGGGTGGGACTCTCTGATCAACCGCAGCCCAAACATGTGGACCCTGATCTCGCTTGGCGTGGGGTCTGCCTACATCTACTCTCTCTTCGCCACGTTCCTGCCGGGCACCTTTCCGGCGATCTATCGCACGGACGGCGGGGTCGGCACCTATTTCGAGGCCTCGGTCGTCATAGTGGCCTTGATCTTCGTCGGTCAGGTACTCGAATTGCGGGCCCGCGAACGGACCGGCGACGCGATCCGCGCCCTTTTAGACCTTGCCCCCAAGACCGCCCGGCGCATCATACAGGGCGGCGAGGAATACGATGCGCCGCTGGAGAACGTCATCGCAGGCGACCTGCTGCGTGTCAGGCCAGGAGAGGCAGTGCCCGTGGATGGCGAAGTGACCGATGGCCACTCGTCTTTCGATGAAAGCATGATCACCGGAGAAGCGCTGCCGGTCGAGAAGGCGAAGGGCGATACTGTCACGGGCGGAACGATTAACAAAACCGGCACGATTGCGATGCAGGCCACGAAAGTCGGTGCGGATACTGTGCTTTCCAAGATCGTCGAGATGGTGTCGAAAGCCAAACGCTCGCGCGCACCGATCCAAGGGTTGGCCGATAGGGTCTCCGCTATTTTCGTGCCCACCGTAGTGGCAGTAGCCCTTGCGGCCTTTGCCGGGTGGTTTATCTTTGGGCCGAACCCGGGTTTCGTGCATGCTATTGCGGCGGCGGTGTCGGTCCTAATCATTGCATGCCCCTGCGCGCTGGGGCTGGCTACGCCGATCTCGATCACGACCGCGGCGGGGCGCGGGGCGCAGGCGGGTGTGCTGATCAAGGATGCCGAGGCGCTGGAGCGTATGGCACGGGTCGATACGGTGATCGTGGACAAGACCGGAACACTGACGATGGGTAAGCCTGTGCTGACCGACGTAGTGGCCTTTGCCGGGGCAACCGAGAATATCGTTCTGTCCCTGGCCGCTGCGCTTGAACACGCCTCTGAACACCCTTTGGCAGAGGCGATTGTAGCTGGGGCCAAGTCACGCGGAATCACGCCTTGGACCGCCACAGATTTTGAGGCGGTGACCGGCAAAGGCGTCAAGGGCAATGTGGACGGACAGGCCATAGCCTTTGGCAACAGTGCGATGATGGAAGCGCTGGGTCTGGAAACAGACGCTGCGACCACAGCCGCCGAGGCCCTGCAGCTGGACGGCAAGACCGCCATGTTCCTTGCTCGCGACGGTGTCATGATCGGGATCGTTGCCGTCGCGGACCCAATAAAGGACACGACAGCCGCCGCGCTGCAGGCCCTGCACGATCTGGGCCTGCGTGTCATCATGGCAACGGGCGACAATGCCCGGACGGCACAAGTCGTGGCGGACCGCTTGGGCATCGACGAGGTGCGGGCCGGCGTGCTGCCGGAAGACAAGAAGGCTTTGGTTGATACGCTGCGGGCGCAGGGGCGTTTCATTGCCATGGCTGGCGACGGCGTGAACGACGCACCCGCGCTGGCCGCCGCCGATGTCGGCATCGCCATGGGGACCGGAGCCGATGTCGCGATGGAGAGTGCCGGCATCACGCTGCTGGGCGGCGATCTAACCGGGATCGTCCGGGCCCGCAAACTGGCGGTCGCGACAATGCGCAACATCAAGCAGAACCTGTTCTTTGCCTTCGCCTATAACGCCATCGGCATCCCGGTCGCGGCAGGTCTGCTTTATCCCGTTTTCGGTGTCCTGCTGTCACCGATGATCGCCGCTGCCGCCATGAGCCTGTCATCCGTTTCCGTCATTTCCAACGCCCTGCGTCTGCGCCGGGTCGCGTTGTGATCGGTGCGTGGCGAGAGGTCACATTCGCTGTACGGCGATTATCGTCGCAGCAAAGGTCGATTAGATCATGGGTATGAAGCGCAACGTCACATGAAGGCATTGGTTTAAAAGCAGCATCGCTGTGCTGCTTTTGCTTGCCGTCGCGATGGTCGGGACTTTCACCATCGACCGGATAGACATTTTGATGGCATCCGGTCCGTATAACATGACGGTCGCCATGGAACAGACCCATGCTAAGCATGGCATGTCCGCCGGCTCGACCCAATGCCGCCTGCCAGATCATCTGCGTCGGCATGACACCCGCTATGCCCACAGCGATGCTAGTCGCAGTTTTCCGTCTGATCGTCGGTGCTGCGCTGAGCGCCGCACCCTTTTTCGTAAACGCCGCCAGGGCGCATATCGCTGACAGCGGGCAGACGATCGCTCGACATTGGCGGCCGGGCAACCACCGTTTATGGCCTGATGAACGGCAGCGGCGGCGCTAGCCTGATCCTGGTTACCAGTCAGCGGTTTCGCGTCGATCTGACCAACAAACTGGATGTCGAGACGCTGATCCATTGGCACGGTCAGATCCCGCCCAACGTGCAGGACGGCGTGCCGGATATGCCGATGCCCACACGTGCGAGGGGAGAGACCCGCAGCTACGATTTCGCGTCGAAACCCGGCACCAACTGGACGCACAGCCATATTCCGGTGCAGGAAATGCAGCTTCCTGCCGCACCGCTGATCTTGCGCAGGGCGGATGACATGGCCATCAAGCCAAGATTCTCCGTGAGAGACACGAAGCCCAGCGGAACGTTGCTGTCGCCGCCGACGCAGGCGCGTTTAGCTATCGCATGTCCCTATATACCGCCTTGAACACGCTGACCGCTCCGACGGCGCTGATGAACTGGGCGGCTGGGGCAGAGAGCCATGTGCCGACCATGGCCGTTATCACGATGCCAACGCCGGTTTCCACGAATTGATATCCAGCGTTTCGCCAGCAGGTTGTAGTTCAGGAACTCATTGCACTGCGGCAAAAGACCCAAGACTGACGGACCGGCTTCAGTCGGAGCCTGTCGTGTATGGCGGCCGCGACGTCCCCTATAGTCTGTCGTGACTTTCGCGCAGCTTTAAGGGCCACGTCGACTTAATGAGCTGAGGACTGTAACGATTTCTGCGTCAGTCAGGATGTCCGCGAATGCGGGCATGTCGGACTGATAGCCTGGGTCGTCCACAATCTCGGCGACACTCACCTTAGTCAACTGAAACAGTGTGGCACCATCATGGTGCCACGTATGACCACTCGCATCTTGGGGCGGGGCGGGCATCCGGCCGTCGGCATTGCACGGCCGCCAGTCGGGTTGCCCCTCGAGTGCGGAACCATGAAACGCGGCGCAATGGCTGCCGTAAAGGTCAGGCCCTTGCTCCACAACGGCTGTGTCATCGGGCAGAAGGACAGTCGTCGGATCGCCGATGACGCCCGTGGCGGCGCACATCATGCCCCGGCCCAAAGCGATGCCAGTGATCAGGAGGCAGGTCATTGACCGACCTGGTCAATCATCCGACCCGGACCGGCGTCTTTTCCGAA
>CAWUXN010000044.1:0-5306 GCA_963926415.1 uncultured Loktanella sp. | reverse complement strand
ACGGCATTTCTGACCAGAAGAAATATGGGTGTGATATTTTGAACCAACGGTTCAGGGAAATCCACCATAGGTATGATCTTCGTCAATTTGACTGTCAGTGATGTCGCTCATAGCAGGACTTTCTATGAGGGGCTGTATTTTGCCCTTAACCCGCAGCTTCCGGACGAGACGGTAGTCTGCGTTGCATGTCGAATACGATTTATCTGATGGTATTGAACCACACGCAGTTTCCGGATTTTGCGCCGCACCCCATTGCAGACACCCACAAGATGGCCGCGGCTCTCATCTGCCTGTCCTGCGACAGCCCCGGGGCGGCCGTGGCCATGAAGGGCGCGACAATGGCAGCGTTCAGGATATGGAGGAGCATATGTATGGCCGCAGCTTCAGCGACCCCGACGGCCACGTGTTGGAACCCATGTGGATCAACCCCGCAGCCGCCGTAGCCCAGCCTGGTTAGGCTGCTTTGATCTCGACGATCTCGATGTCGAAGTTCAGATCTTTGCCAGCCAGCGGGTGGTTTGCGTCCAGCGTGACTTCGGTCTCGTTAAGGTCTGCTATCGTGACCGGCACTACCTGACCATCAGGTGTTTGCATCTGCAGCTGCACGCCGACTTCCAGCGGAATGTCAGCGGGGATGTCAGCACGCGGCACGGCCTGAAGCGCCTGATCATTGACCGGGCCATAGGCCTGATCGGCGGGCACGTTCACGGTCTTCGAATCGCCAACGTTCATACCGGGGATCGCGAAATCAAGGCCCGGGATGATCGTGCCAGAACCGACTTCGAATTCCAGCGGGTCACGCCCCTGAGAGCTGTCGAAAACGGTCCCATCGTTCAGCGTACCGGTATAGTGGATGCGGACGGTGTCGCCCTGTTTTGCAGTCGTCATTTTGCGTCCTTTCAGTTCAAAATCCAGCTGACGCTACCGAATCGTGCCACGAGATGCAAACCGCTTTGCCCCTGCCGCCGCATCGTGCAAGTCTTCGCCCAAGCGACAGGAGTTTCCCATGACAATTACGACATGTATTTTCGACGCCTATGGCACATTGTTTGACGTCAATTCATCCGCCCGGCGCGCGGCGACAGAGCCGGGGCAGGAACGGTTGGCGGCGGTCTGGCCGCAACTGGCCAAGGACTGGCGGCAAAAGCAGTTGGAGTATAGCTGGCTGCGCGCGGTCGCCGACCGGCACTGTGATTTTTGGCAGGTCACGCAGGACGGCCTCGATTGGGCGATGGAGGCCGCCAATTTGGATGATCCGGCCCTGCGGGAACGTCTATTGGCCCTGTATTGGAAGCTGGAGGCCTACCCCGAAGTACCCGCCATGCTGCGTACGCTCAAAGATCGCGGATTGACCACGGCCATCTTGTCGAATGGCACGCCGGACATGCTGCGCGCCGCAATCACGCGGGCCGGGTTGAACGATCTGCTGGACGATGCCCTTTCGGTCGAGGATGTAAGTGTCTTCAAACCGCACGAAAAGGTCTATGACATGGTTGGCAAACGCTTTGGCTGCCGGCGCGATCAGGTCATGTTCGTGTCCTCGAACGGCTGGGACGCGGCGGGGGCTGCAGATTACGGGTTTCACACCGTCTGGGCCAACCGGTTGGGCGCGCCGATCGACCGGTTGTATGCCAGGCCAGAGCATGTGCTGACGGACCTGTCCACCTTGCCAGATTTCGTCTGATGCCTGACTTTATCGCACCCGACGGAACCCGTCTGCACTACACTGACAGCGGCACCGGGTTGCCCGTGCTTGCGCTGGCAGGCTTGACGCGCAACGGTACCGACTTCGACCACATCGCGCCGCATCTGGATGCGCGGCTGATCCGGCTGGATTATCGCGGCCGCGGGCAATCGGACTGGGCCGCGCCAGAAACCTATACTGTCCCGGTAGAGGCAGCTGACGCGCTGGCCCTGCTGGACCATCTGGGGTTGGCGCAGGCTGCAATCCTTGGCACATCGCGGGGCGGGCTGATTGCAATGATACTGGCGGCCAAAGCGCACGACCGTTTGCTGGGCGTGGCGTTGAACGATATTGGCCCCGAAATCGACCCGGCAGGCCTGTCGGTGATTGCCGGATATGTTGGCAAAAACCCGGCGCAAAAGACCTACGCCGACGCGGCAGCCTTTCGCGACAAAGCTTGGACGACATTTCGCGGCGTGCCGATGGAGCGCTGGCTGGCAGAGGTCGCGCAACACTATGAGCAGACCGAAAGCGGCCTTGTGATCCGCTATGACCCGGCGCTGGCGCAGTCGCTGGGTGACGGAAAGACAGCGATGCCGGATCTGTGGCCGCTGTTCGATGCGACCGCGGGTCTGGCGCTGGCCGCCATTCGCGGGGCCAACAGCGATCTGCTGACCGCGGCCACATGGGCCGAAATGCAGCGCCGGCGCCCAGACGGCATCTTTTCCGAAGTGCCGAACCGTGGTCACGTTCCCTTTCTGGACGAGGCACCTGCCCTGGCCGCTTTGCAATCCTGGATAAGGTCTATGGCATGAACATCGAGATGATCAACGCCGCCGCTGCGCGGCTGGACGGTCATGTCCGCCGCACGCCGCTGCTGTCATCCCCGTTTCTGGACGATATCGCAGGCCGCCGCGTTCTGGTGAAGGCAGAGTGCCTGCAGCATACCGGCAGCTTTAAGGCGCGCGGCGGCTGGTCTGCGCTGTCGGCTTTGACCGATGCCCAGCGCACAGCCGGAGTCATCGCGTATTCGTCGGGCAACCATGCTCAGGGCGTCGCCCGCGCCGCCCTCGCCCATGGCAGCCCCTGCGTGATCATCATGCCCGCGAATGCCCCCGCGATCAAAATCGCCAATACTCGCGCCTTGGGGGCAGAGGTCGTCTTGTATGACCGCGTCACCGAGGACCGCGATGCCATTGGCCAGCGCCTGTCCAACGAGCGGGGCCTGACACTGATCAAACCCTATGACAACGCGCAGGTCATGGCGGGCCAAGGCACAGTGGGGCTAGAGATCGCCGCGCAAGCCGCCGCTGAGGGCGTCACGAATGCCGATGTGCTGATCTGCTGCGGTGGCGGCGGCCTGACCTGTGGCGTGGCCTTGGCGCTCGAAGGGGCGGCCCCCGGCCTGCGCGTGCGCCCGTGCGAGCCAATTGGGTTTGACGACACCACCCGTAGTCTGGCGGCAGGGCATATCCTGCGCAATGCGGCGGCCGAAGGGTCGATCTGCGACGCCATCATCACGCCGCAGCCGGGCGATCTTACCTTTCCGATCATGCAGCGGCTGTGCGGCCCCGGCCTTGTCGTCAGCGACGACGACTGCCTGCGCGCGATGGCGCTGGCCTTTGCCCGCCTGCGCATCGTGATAGAGCCGGGCGGCGCAGCAGCGCTGGCGGCAGCCCTGTTCCACGGCGACAGCCTGCAAGGCGACGCGGTGATCGTCATCGCCACAGGGGGCAATGTCGATCCGGCAACCTTTGCCCGGGCGATCGCGATAGACACCTGACGGCTTGACGCTCCAAGCGATTGCGGGTCTGTTTGATCGCATCAACACAAAGGCACCGGCATGAGAGAAACCACCGTCACCCGCGGCGATATCGTCCTCCACGTTCGCATCGACGGCGTGGACGATCCCGCCGCGCCCACCGTCGTGTTTGCCAACTCGCTTGGCACGAACCTTCACCTGTGGGACCCGGTGATGGACATGCTGCCCAAGGGCATCCGCTATATACGCTGGGACAAGCGGGGCCATGGCCAAAGCAGCGTGCCAGATGGCCCCTATACCATGGGCCAGCTTGTCAGCGACGCCGAGGCGGTCTGCGATGCGCTGAACGTGCGCGATTGTGTCTTTGTCGGCCTGTCGGTGGGCGGCATGATCGCGCAGGGTCTGGCGGTCAAACGCATGGATATCGTGCGCGCCCTAGTGCTGTCGAACACGGGTGCCAAGATCGGCACCCCCGCGATTTGGGCCGACCGGATCGCCGCGGTCAAGGCGCAGGGGCTAGAGGCGATGGCCGACGGCGTCATGCAGCGGTGGTTCGGGCCCGAATTTTACGGCACGCCTGCGATGCAGCCTTGGCAGCAGATGCTGATTGATACGCCGATCGAAGGCTACACCGGCGTGTGCGCCGCGATCTCTGGCACTGATTTCTTCACCCCCACCAGCGGCTTGCGCTTGCCAACGCTGGGCATAGCGGGCAGCGATGACAAGGCCACGCCCCCCGATCTGGTGCGCGAAACTGTCGACCTGATCCCCGGCAGCAGCTTTCAGCTGATCCGCCGCACGGGCCACCTGCCCTGCGGCGAAAAGCCGGAAGAATACGCGCAGATCCTGACGGATTTCTTTGTCCGCACAGGCACTGTTCCGAACGCCGCGTAACCTATGCCCTTGCCGTTTTCTTCATCCTGATCACAGTCGTCATCGACGCGATTGGGATCGGTTAAATCCTGCTGGTCATGCCCGACCTGTTTCAAAACGTCGAAGGCCCGGGACTGGCCAGCGCCGCCCTGTGGGCGGGCTGCTGGCCACGATTTTTGCGGCGATGCATTTCATGTTCGGCCCGATGATCGGCGCGCTCTCTGACGCTTATGGACCGCGGCCTGTCCTGCTGCTGGCGCTTGGTGTCATGGCGCTGAATTACCTGCTGATGGCGGTGGCTCACACCATCTGGTTCATGATCCTAGGGCGTATCATCGGCGGGATCACAGCCGGCACGCAGTCCACCGCAGCCGCATATATGGCCGACATCTCGAAACCCCACAAAAAAGTCGCAAACCTTGGCCTGATCGGGGCCACCTTTGGTGTCGGCTTTGTCATCGGCCCGCTGCTAGGCGGGTTTCTGGCGGTCTGGGGCGTGCGCGCGCCATTCTATGCCACCTACTACATAATGGCTGCCATGATCATGGGCTTCGGCTGGCTGATCCTGCCCGAAACCGTGACCGAATGCATCCGCCGCCCCTTTGGCATGGGGCAGGGCCTAATCCACTGGGCGCGCTGCGCCATATCGCGGCCCTGCCCGGTCTTGGCACGCTTCTGACCGTCAACTTTATCTATACGATGGCGTTTTTCGTCTACCCCGCAATCTGAGCCTATTACGGTCAGGCTCGCTTTGGCTGCGGGCCGTGTATGATCGGCATCTCGCTTGGCTTCTTCGGCATCGGCAGCGCCATCGTGCAACGCCTGCTGATGAAGCCCATCCTGCGCTGGATGGGCGAGCGGAACACCGTCATCGCAGGCCTTTACGTGGACGTCGGAGTCTTCATCTTTCTAGGGTTCGTCACCAGCGGCTGGGGGGCGTTGGCCCTGACGCCGCTGGCAGAGCTTGGTTCTGTCGCACTGCGAGGG
>CAWUXN010000043.1:0-3986 GCA_963926415.1 uncultured Loktanella sp. | reverse complement strand
GTCAGTCATGGGGCTGACCCTTCAGTTGGTGCGCATCCTGATCGGCGCGGGCGTCAGCGCCGGCCTTGGGGGCAGTGTCATTGCGAAACGGGATCATGCTTGCGTCATCGCGGGCGCGGCGTTGGCTGGGCAAAAACGCCCAAACCGCAGCGCTGGCGAAAAAGCCGAACATCGCCAGCAAAATCCAACTGTCCGCCAGTTGGCGCATGAATGTGTAAGTATCCATTAGAGCCTCCTATCGGCTGGCGTCGGGGGTGAAGGTGGAAAAGTCGACCATCGTGCCAAGCACCTGCAGATAGGCAATCAGGGCGTCCATTTCGGTGATGCCTGGCTGGTCGTCAAAGTTGCCGACGGCAGCACCCGGATACCGGTCCAGCAAGCCTGATGTGTCGGCGTCTGGACTAGCCTGCGCATGGAAGTCTTGCTTTGCCTGTGTTATGTCGTCGTCGTCATAGGGGACGCCGACAAAGCGGTGCGTGGACATCAGGTCATCTATGTATTCACCGTTGATCGGCGTGCGTTCCAGAAAGGCGTATTTGGGCATGACGCTTTCGGGCACCACGGCCTGCGGGTCGCGCAAATGGTCGACGTGCCACGCGTTGGAATAGCGATTGCCGACACGGGCTAGATCCGGCCCGGTGCGCTTTGACCCCCATTGGAACGGATGGTCATACATCGATTCCGCAGCCAAGGAGTAGTGGCCGTAACGCTCTACCTCGTCGCGCATCGGGCGGATCATCTGGCTGTGACAGTTATAGCAGCCTTCGCGGATATAAATGTCGCGGCCCGTAAGCTCTAGCGGAGAGTAGGGGCGCACGCCCTCGACCTCTTCGATCGTGTTTTCCAGCCAGAACAGCGGCGCGATTTCAACAATCCCGCCGATGCTGACCACTACCAAAGAGAACGCCAGCAGCAGGGTCGGACTTTTTTCAAGGATCGCGTGTTTGTCAAGAAATGCCATGTTTTTGATCCTTATTCAGCCGCAACAGCATAGCGCGCAGGGGTTGCGGTGGTGACTGGCTTGCCGGCGCGGATAGTCATCCAGATGTTCCAGACCATGATCAGGGCACCGGACAGGAACATCACCCCGCCAAGGCCGCGCACAACATACATCGGAAACTTGGCGCTGACAGTGTCGGCAAAGGCGTTCACAAGGAAACCCTGGTCGTCGACTTCGCGCCACATCAAGCCTTCCATGATGCCGGACACCCACATGGAGGAGGCGTAGAGAACGATCCCCAGTGTCGCCAGCCAGAAGTGCCAGCTGATCGCACGGACAGAGTGCATTTCCTTTTGACCCCACAGGCGCGGTGTCAGGAAGTACAGGCAGGCAAAGGTGATCATGCCGTTCCATCCAAGTGCCCCGGAATGAACGTGACCGATGGTCCAGTCAGTGTAGTGCGACAAGGAGTTCACGGCCCGGATCGACATCATCGGTCCCTCGAAGGTGGACATGCCGTAAAAGCCAAGGGACAGGACGAACATCCGCATGATGGGATCGGTGCGCAGCTTGTCCCAAGCCCCTTGCAGGGTCATTAGGCCGTTGATCATGCCGCCCCAGCTGGGCATCCAGAGCACGATGGAAAACACCATGCCAAGGGTCGCGGCCCAATCGGGCAGGGCTGTGTAGTGCAGGTGGTGCGGACCGGCCCAGATATAAAGAAAGATCAGCGCCCAAAAGTGGATGATCGACAGCTTGTAGCTATAGACCGGGCGGTTGGCCTGCTTTGGCACGAAGTAATACATCATGCCTAGAAAGCCTGCGGTGAGGAAAAAGCCGACGGCGTTGTGGCCATACCACCACTGGGTCATCGCATCCTGCACGCCAGAGAAGACCTGCACGGATTTGCTGCCCCAAAAGCTGACAGGTATCGACAGGTTGTTGACGACGTGCAGCATCGCGACGGTGACGATGAACGCCAGATAGAACCAGTTGGCGACGTAGATATGCTTTTCACGGCGGCGCACGATGGTGCCCAGAAAAACCGCCAGATAGGTCAGCCAGACGATGGTCAGCCAAATATCGATATACCATTCAGGCTCTGCGTATTCTTTGGATTGGGTCGAGCCTAGCAAGTAGCCGGTTGCCGCCAGTACGATGAACAACTGGTAGCCCCAAAAGACGAACCAGCCGGCTTTGCCGCCCCAGAGGCGCACGCCACTGGTGCGCTGCACAACGTAAAATGACGTGCAGATCAGCGCGTTGCCGCCAAAGGCGAAGATCACGGCGCTAGTGTGCAGCGGCCGCAACCGGCCAAAGTTGGCAAAGGGCTGGGCCCATTCAAAGTTCAGCGCCGGGAACGCCAGCTGAAACGCTATGAAGGTGCCGACCAGAAAGCCTGCGATCCCCCAAAAGGCGGTTGCGATCACGCCAGCGCGAATCACGCCGTCGCTGTATTCATCGGACGGGGCCGCAGCGAGCGGCACCTCGTCGGTCTGACCCAGTACCCGCAAAAACAGATATCCGGCGATAAGCATGATCAGAAAGGCATGTACCTGATATGCTAAGTCATGAGCCCAGTTCGCCCCGAGCGCTGCTATCAGCGTCACGCAGCCCAATAGCGTCAGCTTGACGTAATTCATCCAAAGTCCCTCAACGTGCCGGCGCGCATCGCATGGCGCAGCCGGTTCCACTTTCGGGCCTAAAAGATGAAAGCGAACAAAACTTTGATCTGCATCAAATATCCGTGTGTTCAGGCAACGACGCCGCCATCTGCATCATCGCCTGTCGCGATCTGCAACCGGTCAAGATTGATGACCAACACTCTGCGGCGGTCAGGCACGTCGATGATGCCTTCGCGCTTAAATGCGCTGAACTGGCGGCTGACGGTTTCTAGCGTCAGGCCAAGGTAATTTGCAATCTGGTCACGGGTCATTGGCAGATACAGCGCTGCGCCGTTTGCCATACCCGCCCCTTCGGTCATGGTCATCTGCGACCGGCGGGCCAGCATGTCCAGAAAGGTAGCGATCTTTTCGCGGGCTGTCTTGCGGCCAAGCAGCAGCATCCAGTCACGGGCGGCGTCCAGCTCGTCCAGAGCCAATTCCATCAGGCGCTGGGCGACGTGGGGGGTGTCCAGCACCAGCGCCTCAAACGGGGTGCGTGCAAAGCAGCATAGAGTCACGTCGGTCGTGGCCGTGACGTCGAATTCGATCCGGTTGCGGCCCGGGCGTCCGATAAAGTCCGAGGGCAGCAACAGCCCGACCATCTGGGTGCGGCCGTCTTCCAAAGTCTTGGACAGGGACGCGACGCCGCTGACGACGGACGCGACATATTCAAGCGGCTCGCCGCGCCAGAGGATTTCCGTCCCGGCAGGAAAGGTGCGGTAGGATTTCATCTTTTCCAGACGCAACAACTCTTCCGTGTCACAGCGCGCGCAAACAGCACGGTGCCGGATCGGGCAGTCGCTGCATTTTACCGTGGCAAAGTCAGGTATCATCATAGGCTTGATCTGTATCAAAGATTAGGCAGTATATCACGAATATTCGGAGGGTATGACTCAAATTGATCTGCTGCGCCGCCACGGCCTGTTCGACGCTAAGGTGCCTCGTTACACTAGTTATCCGCCCGCAAACCACTTTGGTCGCGATGTGGGTGCCAATGTCCAGTGCGACTGGATCGCGGCTGTGCCTCAAAGTGGCGCCGTATCGGTGTATATACATATCCCGTTTTGTCGCAGGTTGTGCTGGTTCTGCGCCTGCCGCACGCAGGGCACCAGCACAATGCGTCCGGTCGAAGCCTACGTAGATCGGCTTCTGGTCGAAATCGCGCAGCAGCGCCGTCTCGCCCCGGCTGGGCTGACCATGGGTCGGCTTCACTTAGGCGGTGGTACTCCGACGATTTTGCCTGCGAAGACTATGGCGCGATTGCTGCGCGCGATCTTTACCGCGTTCGACCGCGCCGATGATTTCGAATTCTCGGTCGAGATTGATCCGACGGACGCCGCGCCTGACCTGCTGCAAGCGCTGATCGATTTTGGCATGAACCG
>CAWUXN010000042.1:0-7980 GCA_963926415.1 uncultured Loktanella sp. | reverse complement strand
AGGTCGTGATGGCGCATTCTGTCGCCTCGTCAAAATAGGCGGCACCTTTGAAGCTGATGGCACGGGTCAGAATGCGGCCATCGACCTCTGGCAGGGCGACATTCATGGCGATGTCGCGGGCGGTCAGGCCTTGGGGGGAGGCGCGCCATGCCTCCTCTGATCCGCCGGACAGGACGATCTGGAAGACGGGCGCGTCGTTTGCCAGCAGCGGGTTCGCCGGGCTGTCGTCGCCGTCATGGGGGCTGCCGACGGCAAAGGCGGTGGCGTTCAGGATCGCTGCGGGGGGGGCCTTCTGGAACAGCTGGTCGAGCGTGTCGGCGGACAGGGAATCCTTGAGCGAGGCCACGAAGATTGGCAGTGGATTCAGGCCCGCGCGGGACAGGGATCGCACGAGGCGGTTGATTGGCGCGAGGCCACCGCCCTGCACGAGGGCACGGTAGAAGACGATGGGGACGATGGGCGCGCCCTGCTGCCACGCGGCCTGCGCAGTGGACAGATCCGCAATGCCCGCACCGGGCCAATAGATCCCGGCGCGCAGCAATGGGCTGGGGCCGGTTGGGCGTTCTGTGCCGTCCACGATGGCGCGGGCGCAGGCAAGGAAGCGGACGGTGTTCTGCGGGCCGCCTTCGACGAGGTAGGACCAGAGCGCGTCGTAGTCTTCGTCCGTGACCGTGGACAAGCCCCGCAGATCGGGGTCGTCTTTGTCGTCGCCGGGCAAGAAGGCGACTTTGACGCCAGACTCGCGCAGGCGGGCGGCGTATTGGGTAACGCCATAGGTCCAGTAGCCCATGCCGCCCAGCACCCGCGCGATGACCAGACGCGAGCGGGTCGCGCAGGCATCAAGGTGCATGTCGATAGATACCGGGTGCGTCAAATTCATCAGGTTCAGAAGGCGCAGGGATGGCGCGGCATCCATTGCCGCGGGCGCTTCTGACAGGGCGGCGAGTTCGGTGTCGGCGGCGCTGATAAACACGACGTCGGCGGGCGTTTGACCGGGATCGACCGGTTCCGTGCCGTCGGGGATCGCGTTAGCGCTGGCGGCAAGCAGATGCATCAGGCTTGACCTTTCGTGGCAAATGGCCACATGGGGTTCTCATACCACGCAAGGGGGTCGAATCCATGGACTATGGAAAATCGGGAACGCCGAAAATGGCGAAAAAAGGCCCGAGACATCAGGAGCATAACCAGTACGGCAGCGACAAGACGCCGTTTGGCACGCGCCCTTCGAAAGAAGAGCTGCTGGCGCGCATGAAAAAGAGCGCGGCAAAGACCGACCTGGACAAGCCCAGCGATCCTGCCGACGATTTCGCCACCGACGAGGCTAAGGGCAAAGCGATCCGCGGCAAAGAAGATCGGCCGGACTGAAGGCTCACAGCCGCTTTTCCATGAACACCGAATGGGGCCCCTCGGCATAGTCGCCAAAGGGGCCGCAAGCCGTGAAACCGTGCCGCTGATACAGGCGGTGCGCCTCGAACAGGTCATTGCCGGTTTCCACCTGCATCAGGGTCAAACCCTGCGTTCGGGCCTCGTCCTCTAACGTTTGCATCAAGATGGCACCTGTGCCGCTGCCGCGCGCGTCAGGGTGGACAAACATCGACTTTACTTCGCCGTAGGCACCCTTGTTGGATAGGGCCGCGCATCCCAGCGCCTCTCCATCGCGGTCGGCGATGAAAAAGCTGACGTGCGGTTCGGCCAGTTGGTCTGGGTTCAGCGCAAAGCTGTGCTCTGGCGCGTAAAGCGACATCAGGAAGGCGTGGCTGGCGTTCAGCAGTGCTAGCCCTTCGGCCGACCGGGGGTCAGCCAGATCGACCGTGATCGTCATACCTGCAACGCCGCGCGAATGGCGTTCTGATCTAGACCAGCCTCGCCAATCACAACCAGACGTGCGCCGCGCGGGGCATCGCCTAGCGGTTGGTCAAAGTAGTGATCGACGCGGGGGCCGACCGCCTGCACCGTCAGGCGCATGGGCTTGCCTGCGACAGAGCCGAAGCCCTTGAGCCTCAGGATGTCGTGGGCACGGATGACGTCAGCAACTTGCGCGGCAAAACCGGCAGCGTCGACGATTTCACCGCGTTCCACGATGAAGGATTCGAACTCGTCGTGGCCGTGATCGTGATGATCGTCGTCGTGGTGATCGTCATCATCGTGATGGTGGTGGTGATGCACCTCATGGCGCGACTCCAGATCAGCCTCTGCGCCTATGCCTTGGCCCAGCAGCACGTCGATAGGCAGTTCGCCCATGGATGTGCGGATAACCTGCACGCCGGGGCGGGCTTCCGCCTTCAGGCGGTCGGCCAATTCGGACGCGGCTTTGGGGTCCATCAGATCGGTTTTGTTGATGACGATCATGTCGGCGCAGGCGATCTGATCTTCGAACAATTCCGACAGGGGCGTCTCATGATCCAAGCCATCGTCGGCAGCGCGCTGGGCGTCCACTGCGGCAATATCATGGGCAAAGCGGCCCTCGGTCACGGCGACGCCGTCCACCACGGTCACGACGCTATCGACTGTCACTCTGGTCGACAGGCCAGGCCAGTTAAAGGCGCGAACAAGCGGTTGGGGCAGGGCAAGGCCGCTGGTTTCGATCACGATGTGATCGGGCTGCGGGTCGCGGGCGAGTAGTGCCTCCATCGTGGGGATGAAGTCGTCGGCGACGGTGCAGCAAATGCAGCCGTTGGACAGTTCCACGATGTCGTCAGCGGCGCAGACGTCGCTGTCGCAACCTTTCAGGATGTCGCCGTCGACGCCAAGGTCGCCGAATTCGTTGATGATTAATGCGATTCGCTTGCCCTGCGCGTTCTGCAGCATGTGGCGAATCAGCGTGGTCTTGCCTGCGCCCAGAAAACCTGTGACGACGGTGGCGGGAATTTTCGCAGCCATGCAATGTGCTCCTTCAGTGATGTCCCAGCAAGAGGTGTCCGTGACCCATCGCCTGACGATTTGTAAAACATGTGCCAGCCCCGGCGCGGACCCGCAAGGTGCGGCACTGGCGCAGGCGCTGTCTTTGCCTCCGGGGTGGGAGGTGTTCTTGCACCCCTGCCTGAATCTGTGCGGCAAGCCAGTCGCCGCGGCGGTTCAGGGCGTGGAGCGAGCGACTTATCTGCTGGCCGGGCTTACTCCGGCGGATGCCGGTGACCTTGCGGCCTTTGCCGCGCTATATGATGCGGCACCGGACGGCTGGATCACAGATGCGCGTGGGGCAGGGCGGGTCAGGCTGTGTCTGCAGGGCCGTGTCCCCGCCCTACGCCAACCCTAGCGCCGCAACAGCACGGCAGTCAGCCCCCCGAGTGTGGCCCATGCGATCGCGCCTACCGCAAGAGTGCGGGCGGTGAACAGGGCGATCAGGGTGCCGGGCACCTCTGTCGCGGTCATCACTGCCGCCGGGGCCAGCCCTAGGTGCGGCACAGTGATCAGCCCCAGCCCGCCCCATGCCCATGCCCCACGGCCAAAGGCTAGGGTCCACAGTCCCGCCGCCGTCAGGGCCACGGTTGCGAACCACCAGATTTGACGCGGACTCAGCGCTGCCGCCTCCAGCCCCGGCGGGACCAGCGGCTGGCCAAAGGCCGGTGCCAGTTGCACGGCAGCAAAGCCCGCCAGCCCCCACAGGATGCCTTGCCGCAGGGTGGGCAGCGCCGGACGCACGGACATGACGGCCGCCAGCACCAAGGCAAAGCCCGCATAGGTCAGGGCAAAGAACAGCAGTGTTAGCGCGTTGCGCGTCCAGTCGATGCTATACGCATGTCCATCGCCGTCGCCCGTGTCATGCGCGACGGCCGCGCCGTGTGCGTGGTCGCCAAGCTCAAATGTCTCCGCCAGGAGCAGCAGTGGCTGCACCGCAAGCAGATGAAGCACCGCGGCCAACAGGCCAGCGGAGAACCCGGCGATCACAGCGCCGGTCACCAATTTATGAAGCATGGTATCAGTGGCAGGGAAAGCCGGTCGCGTGACGCATGTCATGCGCCGCGTTATGCAACGCGCTTGCCTGAACGTGGCCGGCCACGGTGATCAGGGCCAAGCCTAGGAAGGCCGCTGCCAGCACCGACATCATGGTGCTTGTGCCCGCAATGCGGGTTGTTTGAGATATGGTCGTCATAATCGTATACTCCGATGGCCCGTCACACCCGACGGGATTGGGTTTCATTATGCGAGGCCGGTCTCCTGGCTTGCGGCTCGATCACGTGGCGTCGCCTTCCCGGTTGCCCAATTTCTTGGTGTCCCAGTGGCTCTTTGACGTCACGCTCACCGCTTACAGTCGCGGGGGCGGCTGTGGCACAGGGCCTCCCGATCGCAGGATCGGCCCCTTCCACATTCCCAGTTTCATCCCCAACGCTTTGCGTCTGTCGTAGGGAACCTTGCAAGAGTCTTTGTGCGCCCACGGCGGCGGCGGCGTCAACCCCGGATTACGATGGTATAGGGCGCAGGATGCAGGTCTTGCGGCGCATTTTCCCCTCGTGGAAATAGTCGCGTACGGTGCCGCGGTCGGCCTCTGGCAACACGTCTCAGTCGGCCCAGCTGCAGCCATAGCCCAGCAAATCGGCCATCCGTTCCATCGCCCCGGTGCTGGGCACGCCTTTGATCGTGACCTCTTGCCCCGGCACATGGGCAATCGCATTCAGCACGTTGTCCGTGCGTTCTTTCACCATCTGGATCATCGGATTGCGGTCCAGAACGAATTCTGAACCGATCACGATCAATTAGGGGCGCAGATGCGTGACGCGGGCCAACAGGCCATAGTGATCCATGACGTGATAGTAGGTGCCAAACAGCGCCACTGCGTCAAAGGTCTGACCGTCCGATATCTGTTGTCCAAGTCGCGGTAGATATCATCATGGACCAGTTTGACCCGCTGATGCTGTGGGCCTTCGGGATACAGGGCAAAGCTGTTGATCAGCTCTGGCCGCGACTCGACCCCCACCACCTGCACTGCGTGCTGGGCCAGTGCATAGCTCCAACGGCCACCATGGGCGGCCAGATCAAGCACATGCGCACCGGTCAGATCGTCGGTAAAGGGGCGAGGATCCGTTCATGGCGGCGGTTCATCCGCGTGACCATGTTAGGGGTATAATCCTCTAGCTCGTGCAGAAAATCGAAATACGCCAAAAGTCGTGACCTCTAATGCTGTGCCTAAGCTGGCACGCTAGGCAGCAAACTTGCGCGCCATGGCGACATTATGGCGACGTTGACCAATGTAAATCTATTCAGGTGCCCAGCACTTCCAACATCTTGTGGATAACCCGCCGATCCCATGCAGATAGGGTGCGGCTTGGTTGACTTAGACCAATTTCGCCGCTCATCCTTGTGCCTCAGGGAATCAAACAAGGGGCCGTGGCCCATGCGCTTTACCCGGCTGCGACTGAATGGCTTCAAAAGCTTCGTCGATCCCACCGACTTGGTGATCGCCGATGGCCTGACTGGCGTTGTCGGCCCCAATGGCTGCGGTAAATCCAACCTGCTGGAAGCCTTGCGCTGGGTCATGGGTGAAAACCGTCCCACCGCCATGCGCGGTGGCGGGATGGAGGACGTGATCTTTGCTGGCACTGCAACTCGGCCCGCCCGCAACTTTGCCGAGGTCGCGCTGATCATCGACAACGGCGAACGGCTGGCCCCTGCCGCGTTCAACGACAGCGACAGCCTGGACATCACCCGCCGGATCACCCGCGACGCAGGATCAGCGTATAAGGTCGGGACCAAGGACGTGCGCGCCCGCGATGTGCAGATGCTGTTCGCCGATGCCTCCACCGGCGCGCATTCGCCCGCGTTGGTGCGGCAGGGCCAGATTTCAGAGCTGATCAACGCCAAACCCACCAGCCGCCGCAGGATCTTGGAAGAGGCAGCAGGTATCTCGGGCCTGTATCAGCGCCGCCACGAGGCAGAGCTAAAGCTCAAAGGCGCAGAGGCGAACCTGCTGCGTGTGGACGATGTGGTTGGCCAGTTGGCGGCGCAACTCGGCACGCTGGCGCGGCAGGCGCGGCAAGCCGCCCGTTACCGCGAAATCGGCACCGCCCTGCGCCAAGCCGAAGACCTGCTGCTGTATCGCCGCTGGCACGACGCGAATGCGGCGCTGCAAGAGGCGTTGGCTGACGTGCGCGCCAGCGCACTGACCGCCGCGCAGGCCGAACGCGCGGCAGAAGAAGCGTCGGCGAAACGGGCCAGCGCCGAAGATGCCCTGCCGCCTCTGCGCGACGAAGACGCCATCTCTAGCGCCGTGGTCCAGCGGTTGACCGTGCAGCGCGACCAGCTGGCCGATCAGGACGCGCGGGCCATGGCGACTATCGAAACCCTGACCCGCCGGATCGATCAGCTGACCCACGATATCGCCCGAGAGGCGAGCCTGAACGCCGACGCCGAGGATACGATCGCCCGCCTGGCATGGGAGGCCGCCGAGATCGCCAAGGCCAGCGCTGGCCATGGTGATGCCCTGTCCGCCGCCCAAGAGGCCGCGTCAGAGGCGGCAGAGATCTTGGCGCAGCGCGAGCAGGACCTTGGTCAGCTAACCGAAGACGTCGCCCGCCTTTCGGCACGGCACCAGTCGGCGCAGCGCCTGCTGGATGACTATCGCAAAACGGCCGACCGGGCCGAGGCCGAAGCCGCCCGCGCCCGCAGTGCGATGGCCGACGCGGACGCTGCGCGCAGCAATGCCGATGCTGCCTTTGATCAGGCAGTGCAGGCGGAAGAAATCGCAACCGCAACCGCCGCCAATGCCGAAGAGACGCTTGCTGAAACTGAAGCCGCCCGCGCCGCGACTCAAGGCATTGAGAGCGACGCCCGTGCCCAGCGTTCTGCCGCCGAAGGCGAGGCGAACGCTTTGCGGGCAGAGGTGGGCGCACTGGCCCGACTTGTCGAGCGAGACGCCAGCGCTGGCGTTCATGTGCTGGATCAGCTGACCGTGGCACGTGGATACGAGGCCGCTTTGGGGGCCGCGCTGGCCGACGATCTGAAGGCACCGGCTGTGCAAGCAGGCGATTCCTCTGGCTGGGTCGCACTGCCGGGTTATGAGCGTCCGCAAACGCTGCCCGTCGGTGTGCGTGCCCTGTCGGACGTCGTCGATGCGCCGGATGTCCTGGCGCGCCGGATCACGCAGATCGGTATCGTCGATGCCGCTGATGGCGCACGGCTGCAGGTGGACTTGCTGCCCGGACAACGGCTGGTGTCGAAGGCGGGTGATCTGTGGCGCTGGGACGGCTTTCGCGCCGGTGCGGCGGATGCGCCCTCGGCCGCGGCCTTGCGATTGCAGCAGCTGAACCGGCTTGCAGACCTGCGCGCTGATCTGGATATGGCAGAGGCTGCGGCGGCAGAGGCCGTCGATGCGCATGAGACGACGGCGGCCCGGCTGTCGGCCCTGACGCAGGCCGATCAAACCGCCCGCCAAGCCCGCCGCGATGCCGACATGCACGTCGCAGAGGCGCAGCGCGCCGCCAGCCGCGCAGAAGCGGATCGCAATCTGGCGGCAGGCAAACTGGAATCGCTCTCACTTGCCGTTGCTCGTCATGCAGAAGAGGCCGCAACCGCCCGCGCGCAGGTCCAAGAGGCCGAGGCGGCGCAGGCCGATTTGGCTGATCTGGACGATGCCCGCGCCGGTGTCGACGATATCCGGATAACCGTGGAAGCGGCCCGTATGACCATGATCGCCCGCCGTGCCGCTGCCGACGAATTGCGCCGCACCGGGGATGCGCGGCTGAAGCGTAGTCAGGAAATCACCAAGGAGTTGTCGGGCTGGCGGCTGCGCCTTGATACGGCGACCCAGCGCAGCGCCGAACTGGCGGCCCGCAAAAAGGCGTCAGAGCTGGAACTGGAAGACGCCGCCGCGGTGCCCGGCCGCATCGCCGAAAACCGTGCCCAGTTGACTGCCAGCATCGAAGATGCCGAAATCCGCCGCGCTACCGCCGCCGATACGCTGGCCGCAGGCGAGGCGATCCTGCGCGATGTCACTCTAGCAGAGCGCGAGACCGAGCGTGCCGCCTCTGACGCCCGCGAGGCGCG
>CAWUXN010000041.1:0-4091 GCA_963926415.1 uncultured Loktanella sp. | reverse complement strand
TGATGGTATCCTGACAATGCTGGTGGACGAAGAGTCCAGTGTCGCGGATTGCGTTGCCGCTGGTTATGACCGTGCCACCGTCAAGAAGGTCGAGCATCTGGTTTATATAAGCGAATACAAGCGCTTCCAGTCGGCCCCCGGCACACGGCTGTCGCAGCGGGCGTTCTGGCTGGACCGTCGTTATCCCATCGTGAACCGCTGGCGCGACCCCAGCTAAGCCGCGCGATGGTCTGCAGGCGCGTAATGACAAGCCCTGCGACCAACGCCTTGCAAGCGCGTCCCAAAGGGGGCACTGGCATCGGCGGTTCGTTGCCTGTGTTCCCTTTGGGCCGGGAACGAACGGGGGCATTCGCGCATTTCATTCCCAGAACGCCGTCTTGCCAAGCAGTGCCGATCATCGGCGCTGCGGGGCGGCTTGAAGGAAGACCCGAATGAAACTGACTACACTCACAATCGCCTCTGCCGTTGCACTGACCGCTGCCCTGCCTGCCTTTGCGCAGACGACCACTGCCAAGGCTGGCACAGAGCTGACCGTGCGGGCGGCCCCGATTTCGTCTGCCGCGATCACTGGCGTGCTGGCGGTGAACGAAGAGGTCACGATCGAAGGCTGCCTGGAAGCGGTGACGTGGTGCAAGATCACGTCGGGTGACACTGCAGGCTGGGCGTCTGGCCAGTATCTGTACGTCGAGCAGGACACCAACGCGGTGCCGCTGATTGACATGGCGGGCAACCCCGAAGAGCTGGTGATCATCACACAGACCGAGGAAGGCACGACGCAGGCTGATCAGAACGGCGCAGCCTTGGCAACCGGTACGGTCGGTGTATTGACCGCGCTGGCGCTGGGCGGGCCAATTGGTGCCATCGTGGCCAGCGGCATTGCCGGCACGGCAGTTGGCGCAGCCGTGGTCGAGCCGACGGCAGACACGCTGACCTTTGTCGCGGCCAACCCCGTCGATACGGTCTATCTGGAGGGTGAAGTCGTCGTCGGTGCTGTGGTCCCGGCAGAGGTCGCATCCTATGAGGTGCCGCAGCCAGAATATCGTTACCTGACCGTGAACAACTTGCCGGTGCTGATCGACGCGGAAACTGGCATGATCGTGCAGATCATTCGCTAAGCTGCTAAGCTTTGACCTGATCTATGGCCTCGCACTTTGGTGCGGGGCCTTTTAATATGGGCCTGTAAGGTTGACCCTTGGACATTGCGCGGCGCAGGGCTAATTCGAGCCTGTCATAGATCAGGAACCCCAAGATGAACCCCACGAACGAGGATGCCCCCCGCCCGGGCAGATGGATCGCTATGGCGACCCTGCTCGTCGCGGGTTTCATGAACCTGATCGACGTGACCATCGTCAACGTTGCAATCCCGTCGCTGCAGGATGCCTTTGGCGCGACGGACAGCCAGATCGAATGGGTTGTGGCAATTTATATTTTGACCTTTGCGCTCTTGTTGCTGCCGATGGGCCGCTTGGGCGACCGGGTCGGGCGGCGTCGAATGTTCATTGCTGGTGTCTGCGTTTTCACGTTCGGTTCTGCGCTTTGCGGGTTGGCCCCGTCGATTTATACGCTTGTGGCTGCACGGGTCGTGCAAGGCATCGGCGGCGCGATGATGACGCCGCAAACGCTGGCAATCGTGCCCGCGCTGTTCGCACCAAAGGAGCGCGGCCTTGCCTTTGCTCTGTTCGGATTGTCGGCGGGTTTGGCCAGTGTCACCGGCCCTGTGCTGGGCGGTTTCTTGATCGGAGCTGATATTCAGGGGCTGGATTGGCGGCCGATCTTTTTGGTGAACGTGCCTGTCGGCATCATTGCTGTCATCGGCGCGCTGCGTTTCGTGCCCAACCTGCCCGGCAACAAGGGGCTGGAGGTCGATTTCGTCGGCATCGGCCTTGCCGCGATCACGACGCTGCTGGTCATGTTCCCGCTGATTGAGGGGCGCCAAGCCGGCTGGCCACTGTGGATTTTCGTGATGATGGCCGCATCCCTGCCGATGCTGTGGATCTTTGTCCGCTGGCAAAGGCACCGGGCGCAGGCCGGGCGCGCGCAGCTGCTGCCCGTCGCTTTGTTCTGCAACCGCAATTTCATGGTCGGGACGGGGATCGTCATGCTGCTGTTTGCAGGCATCCCTGGATTCTTTCTGGTCCTCGCCATTTTGCTGCAGGTCGGCAACGGGTTTACGCCGTTGGAGTCTGGACTGACGACAATCCCGTTTTCAATCGGGGTGCTGACCGCGTCGCTGGCAGCCGGGCGGATGGGCAACCGCTTTTTGCGGCCGCGCATCAGTATGGGCGGTCTGCTGCTGGCCAGCTGCATGATTCTGCTGCCTTTCGTGACCCCGCAAGTGGCCGGAGAGATCAGCCGCAGCGCCTTTATGCTGCCGCTGTTCATGGGCGGTCTGGGGTTGGGTACGGCGATTTCCCCGCTGTTCAATACGGTGCTGAGCCAAGTGAAGGACGCCGATACAGGCTCTGCCTCCGGCGCGTTGCAGTCGTTTCAGCAGCTGGGCGGCGCTTTGGGGCTGGCGGTCATGGGGCAGATCTTTTTCGCTCATATCGCCAGCGGCTTGCAGGCTGGCGGCAACAAGGTCCCGGTCTATTCCGATGCCCTGCAGCTGGCGCTGCTGTTTTCAACGGTGTCCTTCGTGGCATTGGCGCTTTTGGTGTGGCGTTTGCCGTCGCCGCAGGCGTCAAAACTGGACAAGCCACGGGCGGCATGACACAGCATCGTCAACGATAAAGGATGCCGCTTATGACCACGATCACCCGTTTTGCCCCGTCACCCACCGGCTGGATGCATATCGGCAACCTGCGCGCTGCGATGTTCAACTATGCCATTGCCCGCCAGAACGGCGGTACCTTCATCCTGCGGATCGACGATACCGATCAGGAACGGTCCAAGCCGGAATACGAACAGGGCATCCGCGATGTGCTGACGTGGCTGGGCATCAAGTGGGATGACATGCAAAAGCAGTCCGATCGCCTGGCCCGCTATGACGAGGCGCGCCAGCAACTGTTGGATGTGGACCGGCTTTATGAGTGCTTTGAAACCCCGGTAGAGCTGGACCTGAAACGCAAGAAGCAGCTGAATATGGGCAAGCCGCCGGTCTATGATCGCGCCGCCCTGTCGCTGACCGATGCGCAAAAGCAGGCTTACCGCGACGAGGGTCGCAAAGGGCATTGGCGCTTCAAGCTGGATCTGGAACGGGTCGAGTGGGACGACGGGATCATGGGTCCGATCAGCATCGACTGCACCTCGGTCAGCGATCCGGTGCTGATCAAGGAAACTGGCCAGATCCTGTATACCTTTGCGTCCCCTGTCGATGACGTAGACATGAAGATCACAGATATAGTGCGCGGGTCGGATCACGTCACCAATACGGCGACGCAGATCCAGATAATGAAGGCGCTGGGCGGCACTGTGCCGCGCTTTGCGCACCATTCGCTGCTGACCGGCCCGCAGGGTGAGGCTCTTTCGAAGCGGCTTGGCACGTTGGCGCTGCGCGATCTGCGCGCGCAGGGCATCGCAGCAGAGGCGGTACTGTCGCTGATGGCGCGTCTGGGATCGTCGCAGCCGGTCGTGCTGGTCGATGGCATTGATACGGTGATCGAAGGGTTCGACATTAGCACGTTTGGGTCTGCGCCCACCAAGTTCGATTTCGAGGATCTGTGGCCGCTGACAGCGCGCCACTACGCCACGCTGGACGTGGGCGCGGTGAACGAGACTTTGGATGTGGCGGGCGTGCCTGCCGATCTGCAGCCGGCGTTCTGGGCCGTGGTCAAGGAAAACATCACCAAGCTGGACGACGTTGCACCTTGGTGGGCGCTGTTCCGTGATGGAGGGCAGGCTGTGATGGCCGACGAGGACCGCGAGATGGTCGCTCAGGCCTTTGATCTGTTGGGCGAGCCGCCCTACACCGATGCGACATGGGGCGAATGGACCGGCGCGGTAAAGGATGCGACGGGCCGCAAGGGCAAAGGGCTGTTCATGCCGCTGCGTCTGGCTGTGACCGGGCAGGCGCGCGGGCCAGAGATGGCGCAGGTCATGCCGCTGCTACAGAAAAAACCGACACTTTAAGCGATCATTGCGGGACATAGTAA
>CAWUXN010000040.1:0-3416 GCA_963926415.1 uncultured Loktanella sp. | reverse complement strand
AAAGCGACGCACATGCCGCTGCCCTATGAGGGCGAAATCGGCATCAAGGCAATGCTGGAAGGGATGGAGCAGCGATTCGGTTGGGATCGCGTCGAAGAGGGCGGCAAGATCATCGGCCTGACCAAGGACGGGGCCAATGTCAGCCTTGAGCCGGGCGGGCAGTTGGAGTTGTCTGGTGCCCCGCTGGAGACGATCCACCAGACGTGCGACGAGGTAAACCACCATCTGGCGCAGGTGAAAGAGATCGCCGACGAGATGGGCGCAGGGTTTGTCGGTTTGGGTGCCGCGCCGGAATGGACCCACGAGCAGATGCCTTTGATGCCAAAGGGGCGTTACAAGCTGATGGACGCTTATATGGGCAAGGTCGGTACGCATGGCACGCAGATGATGCGGCGCACCTGCACGGTTCAGGTGAACCTTGATTTCAGTTCCGAGGCAGACATGGTGCAAAAGCTGCGCGTGGCGATTGCCCTGCAGCCGGTTGCGACGGCGCTATTTGCGAACTCTCCGTTCTTTGAGGGCAAGCCGAACGGGCACAAATCTTGGCGCTCGCGCGTTTGGCGGGGCTTAGATGACTCGCGTACGGGGATGCTGCCTTGGGTGTTCGAGGACGGCATGGGGTTTGAGCGCTGGGTGGACTGGGTGCTGGATGTGCCGATGTATTTTGTCTATCGCGACGGCAAATACATCGACGCGCTGGGCCAGTCGTTCCGCGATTTCCTGAAGGGTGAGTTGCCTGCGCTGCTGGGTGAAAAGCCGTTGCTGAGCGATTGGGCTGACCACTTGACGACGGTCTTCCCCGAGGCGCGGATCAAGCAATTCATCGAAATGCGCGGTGCGGACGGCGGTCCTTGGCGGCGTCTGTGTGCGCTGCCGGCATTCTGGGTCGGTCTGACCTATGATCAAGGCGCGCTCGATGCGGCATGGGATCTGTGCAAGGATTGGACAGCAGAGCAGCGGCAGGCCCTGCTGGTAGCGTCCAGCGTGGACGGGTTGCAGGCCAAGGTTGACGGCATCGACATGCACGAACTGGCGAAGGCTTGCGTGGATATCGCCCACGGCGGGCTGAAGGCGCGGGCTAAGCCCGGTGCGGGTGGTCTGGTGGCTGACGAGACGCATTTCTTGAATGCGCTGCAGGAAAGCGTTGAAACGGGGCAAGTGCCTGCGGATGAGTTGTTGGCCAAGTATCATGGTGAGTGGGCCGGCGATCTGAGCAAGATCTATTCGGAATATTCTTATTAAGAGGTGGCTGGGGGCGCTGCCCCCGTCTGCGCCTCCCCCGAGGTATTTTTGACGAGAAGAATGGGCGCGACCTGCGAAAGCAGGCGCGCCTTAATTTTGCCGCAATTGGGGAGAAGGTGGCGGGATGATTGCAGGGTTCTTGTTTAAGCGGATCGCGCCGTTGGCGTTGATTGCTGGGCCATTGGCGCTTGGGCTGCCGGTGAAGGCGGGCGGTGCTTTTGTGCTGGGCGCGCTGGTGGGCTTGGCCGTTGTGCTGCCCTTTGCGCTGGCGCTTCGGCTGATCAGTCTGCGCATGGTGCTGGGCTGGCCGCTTTGGTTACTGGGGGCCGCGCTGCGCCTGTTGTGGCGTGGGCGCAAGATTATCTAGCCTTTCGCGCCGATGCGCGGTTCGGTGCCATTGCGGATGCGGGTGATGTTGGCCCAGTGCCGCAGATAAATGAGCAGGGCCAGCACCGTTGCCAGCGCGAACAAATCGCCGCTCCCGATCAAGACCAGTGCCACCGGTGTCCAACTTGCGGCCAGCAGGGCCGCGAGGGATGACATCTTGCCCAGCTTTGCCGTCAGTGCCCAAATCGCGCAGGCGATCAGGCCAGCCAGCGGGGACAGCGCGAGCATCAGGCCAAGGAAGGTTGCCACGCCCTTGCCGCCGCGAAAGCCAAGCCAGACCGGAAAGCAGTGCCCAATAAGGGCGGCCAGAGCGGCTAGTTGCACGGCGTCAGGGGATGCGAACATGCTTGCCAGTATGACGGCGAGCGCGCCTTTAAGCGCGTCGCCAAGCAGGGTCAGGGCCGCGGCGGGTTTGTTGCCAGTGCGCAGGACGTTCGTTGCGCCAATGTTGCCGGACCCTATCTGGCGCAGATCTCCAAGGCGCATGACCCGGGCCACGATCACGCCGGTGGGGATGGAGCCAAGCAAATAGCCAATGGCGGCCCAGAGCAGCAGGATGGCGGTCGGTGAGATAATATCAGGCATCTATGCCTCCATGGACGCGGGTGCCCGCGACCCAGGTGCCGATGACGCGGCCTTGCAGGCGGGCCCCATCAAATGGGGTATTCTTGGACTTGGACAGCAGGCTTGCTCGGTCAAGCACGAAGGGCGCATCGGGATCAAACAGCACCAGATCGGCGGGCGTGCCCGGCGTCAAGCGACCAGCGGGAAGGTCAAGCAGATGTGCGGGGTTGAGTGTGAGTGCGCGGAATAGGCGCGGCAGGGTGATCTGACCTGCGTGGACCAGCCGCAGCGCGGCGGGCAGTAAAGTTTGCAGGCCGACGGCACCGGCGGCGGCGTGTTCGAACGGGAGGCGCTTTGACTCTTCGTCCTGGGGCGTGTGCTTGGAGCAGACGATGTCGATCAGACCCTCGGCCAGCGCGTTGATAACTGCCTGACGGTCGTCTTCGGATCGCAGGGGCGGGGTGAGTTTAAAGAAGGTGCGGTAGTCGGCGACATCCATGTCGTTCAGCGTCAGGTGGTGAATGCTTATGCCGGCGGTGATGTTCAGGCCGTTCCGCTTGGCGCGTTCCAAGGCCGGCAGCGCGCGAGCGGTGGTAATCTGGTCGGCATGATAGCGCGCGCCGGTCATTTCCAGCAGGGCTATATCGCGGTCGAGGCCCATGCGTTCGGCCATAGGCGAGACGGCGGGCAGGCCGCGCAGCGATGCGAATTTGCCGCTGGTGACGCAGGCCCCGGCGGACAGTCCTGGATCTTGCGGATGACCGATGACCAGCGCGCCAAGGCTGCGGGCATATGTCAGGGCGCGGGACAGGACCTTGGTATCCGTGACGACATGGTCGCCGTCGGTAAAGGCCACGGCCCCGGCGTCCAGTAGAAACCCGATTTCCGTCATCTCGCGCCCGTCGCGGCCCTTGGTCAGGGTCGCCATTGGTAGGACGTGGACGCAGGCCTCGACCTCGGCGCGACGGCGGACGAATTCCAGCGCCTCTGGCGTGTCGATCGGGGGGGTGGTGTCGGGGCGGGTGACGATGGTGGTTACACCGCCAGCGGCTGCTGCGCGGCCCGCAGAGCGGAAGGATTCCTTATGACGCTCGCCAGGCTCAGAGACTTTGACGCCGACGTCGATGATGCCGGGCGCAAGGCAAGCCCCGTCACAGTCGATGACAGTCGCGGATTTCGGGGCTTCCTTGTTCAGGGCAGTGATCAGATCGGAAGAGCACACG
>CAWUXN010000039.1:0-6005 GCA_963926415.1 uncultured Loktanella sp. | reverse complement strand
TGCCCTGCACGACGGGCGCTGGCGCGGAGTCGCGGCAGACTGGGGCGCGATGAGCAACCGTGGGAAAATTGCCGAGATGTCGGCTTGGACGCGCAAACAGGATTATTGCGTGGTGGTCCAACGTCCGCGCCCCGTGCTGCGCCCCGCTAAACTGATGGCAGGGGTGGACGCCGTTAGAGTTTCAACAATGGGCGACGGGTCATCCGAATAATGTTGACGGCCGGGGCGTCGATACCGCCAAGCGCAAGCGTCGCCTTTTTCAACATCTCAATTCCGTCTTCGGAATTTTTTGGCAGTGCGCTGGCCTGAATAGGCTCACCCACTGTGATGCGATAGGGCTGGCGGTCCTTGTTCAGAGTCTCGTGAAACAGGGTCACGTCACGTAGGGTTGGGTGGATCATGTCGAACATATAGAACAGCGCCGAGTTGCGCGCCTGCACGTTGATTGGAACCACCGGCAGATCGAACTTACGCGCCAGCATGGCGGCGGATGCCATCCAAGGACGCTCGTGCAATTTGAACCCACGCCGCTTGGCCAACCGGCCAGAGGGGAAGATCACGCCAAGACGCCCGGCTTCTGTCGCGGTGCGCACATAGTCCAGCGTATTGCGAGTCTTTTCGCGGGTCCGCTTGCTCATACGCCATTCGACGGGGCAAATAATATCCTCCATTTGCGGCATGACGCGCAGGATGTCGGAGTTTGCAAAAAAGTAGACGTCGGGCCGCGTCCGAGCAATCAGGTGGTGAAGGATGATGCCGTCAGCGATACCTGTGGGATGGTTTGCTACGATTAAGGCTGGCCCGTGCAGTGGCAGGTTCGACAGGCCCGAAACCTCGACATGCTTGACCAGTAAATCGCCCATCGTGCCCATGATCTGGCTGGATGGCGCATCGCGCAAGTCCTGTGCGATGTCGACGGTCTTGTCATAAGCGAGGGCCAAATGCATCAAGCCGCGCACATAGCGCATGCCGGGCCAGGATCTGTACATCCACGGCGCGCGTTCGACGATCAATGGATCAATACGGTCCTTCATACGCTTAAATGCCTTAGCAGCAGTAACGGTTCCATGACGGATATGATTTATTCACACTTTCGCCAAGCGGTTCATGACAGAAGGCGCGTTACCATCTCGGATGTATCGCGCGACAGGCCCGGCGTGACTTTGATCCGTGTCAATATCGCCCGCATTTTATCGTTGCGCCCTGAATCCCAGCGCGACATGCTGTCAAAGCCTGCGACCATGCGTGCGGTCGTCTGCGGGTTCACCGGGTCCAGCTTGATTAGCCAGTCGGCGACAAAGTCATAGCCAGAGCCATCGGCGCGGTGGAAACCCGCCTGATTGCCGGTCAGTGCGCCGATGACGGAACGGAACCGGTTCGGATTCGTCCATTCGAAATCAGTATGCTGCGTCAGGCGGGTGGCAACGGCGACCGCATCTTGCGGCTGGGCGGCGCTGATCTGGATCGCGAACCATTTGTTGAGCACCAGCCGGTCATCCTGCCATTGATCATAAAACGCCTGCGCCGCGGCGTCGCCCGCGCCATGCGCCAGCAGTATCGACAACGCGGACAACTGTTGCGTCATATTGTCGGCCGAGTCGAATTGCGCCTGCGCGGCGACCCCTTTGTCCTGCCATGTCAGCAGCGACAGCAGGCTGTTGGACAACGCACGCCGTCCGGCCTGATCCGCGTCCGGGGCAAAAGGCGCATCGATGCGCACAGAATCCAGCACGGCGGGGATATCGCTGGCCAAGGCTTCGGCCAACTGGCGCTGGGCATCTCGGCGGGTGCTGTGGATGGCATCGGGGTCGGGGGTCTGTCCTTGACCTGCCAGCGCGATCGACAAATCCGCCTCTGACGGCATCGCCAGTAGCAAGGCGCGCATTGCCGGATCAAGAGCTTCATCGCGCAGCGATGCTCGCAGCCCGTCAATATACCCCGCATCCAGCGCGCCGCCGCCCTGTGCGATCATGTCCAGCAGCACAGCCCGGCCAAGTGAGCGGCCCGCGTCCCACCGATTAAAGGGGTTCGTGTCGTGGGTCAGCAGAAAGGTCTGCTCTGCCTGCGAGGCGTCGCGCGTGACGATCACCGGCGCAGAGAAATCGCGCAGGATTGACGGCACAGGTTTGCCCGCCAACCCGTCAAAGGTGAAGGTTTGCTGCGCCTGCGTCAGCTCTAGTACGGTTGTCGGGATCACTTCTTTGCCGTCCGTATCCAACAGGCCAACGGCAACGGGGATGTGCAGCGGCAGCTTGTATATTTGCCCCGGAGTCAGCGGTGTTTCTTGAGCGATATGAAGGCTGTATGTGCCGTCCTTAAAGTCGTCCGTCACCGTAAGGTGCGGTGTGCCCGCCTGTTCATACCAGCGCTTGAACTGCGTCAGATCGCGGCCCGTCGCGTCGGTGAACGCGGCCAGCCAATCCTCGATCGTGGCGGCTTGGCCGTCGTGGCGGTCGAAATACAGATCCAGCGCGGCGCGATAGCCGTCGTCGCCGACAAGGCGTTTCAGCATGCCCACCAGTTCGGCGCCCTTTTCATATACGGTCACGGTGTAGAAGTTGTTGATCTCGACAAAGCTTTCGGGCCGGACGGGGTGGGACAGCGGGCCGGAATCCTCTTGGAACTGACGATTGCGCATGACCAGCGCATCATTGATCCGCTTGACAGCGTGGCCGTGCAGATCGCCGGTAAAGGACTGGTCGCGGAACACCGTCAGACCTTCCTTCAGGGACAGCTGGAACCAGTCACGGCAGGTGATCCGGTTGCCAGTCCAGTTGTGAAAATACTCGTGGGCGATGATCGCTTCGACGCGTTGGAAGTCAGCGTCGGTCGATGTGGTCTGTTTCGCCAAAACAGCGCTGGAGTTAAAAATGTTCAACCCTTTGTTCTCCATCGCCCCCATATTGAAGTCGTCGACGGCGACGATATTGAAAATGTCTAAGTCATAAGTGCGGCCATAAACCTGTTCGTCCCATGTCATCGACCGTTTCAGCGCCTCCATGCCAAAGGCGCACTTGTCCATATCATTCGCACGGACCCAGATGTTCAGCGCAACATCGCGGCCTTCCATCGTGGAAAAGCGGTCACTGTGCGCAACCAAATCGCCAGCCACCAGCGCAAACAGATACGCCGGTTTCGGCCAGGGATCGTGCCATTCGGCCCAGCCGTCGCCTGACGCGGCGAGGTTGCCGTTCGACAGCAGCACGGGCAGGTCGCTTTCAACGCGGACGGTAAATACGCCCATGACGTCGGGGCGGTCGGGGTAATAGGTGATCTTGCGGAATCCTTCCGCCTCGCACTGGGTGCAATACATGCCGTTCGACATGTAAAGCCCTTCCAGTGCTGTGTTTTCCACCGGCGCGATTTCAACCTCGGCCTCCCAGACGAAGGGGGTGTCCGGTACGTTGCACGTCAGACCTGTCGCTGACAGCGTGGGGGTGATAGGGATACCGTCGATGGATGCGGCGATCAACGTTAGCTCTTCGCCATGCAGCGTAAAGGGTTGCGCAGGGGCATCGGCGTTCGGCTGGAACACGATGCGCGATATCACGCGCGTCGCGTCCGGTGCCAAGCGAAATGTCAGGTGCACACTTTCCACACGCCAACCGGGAGCCTTATAGTCGGACAGAAAAACGGTTTGTGGCGCGGGAGCGTGCATATTCAGGACCTTTTGGGATCGGAAGTTTCCATAAGTCAGTAGTTACAAACTGGGCCAACCCGCCGCAACCACGCGCAACACGATATTAAAATGGAGAGTATTATGTCGGCACCCAAAACCGATATGTACAAGCAGGAAAATCAGCAACGCGGCCCGATGCGCGGTATGGTCTTTGTAGTAGGCTTTGCCCTGTCGTTGGTTAGTTTGATGATCTGGTTGTCCAGAAACGGCAGTACGCCCGAAGGGGCAGAGACGCAGATTGACGGCCGTACCGGCGCAGAAGCGCCTGCTGAAGGCAACTGATCCATGGCACGGATGCTCAAAAAGGCGGACCTGCCGGTAAAGACCTGTGCGGTCTGCGGCAGGCCCTTCACTTGGCGCAAATCCTGGGCCAAGGTCTGGGACGAGGTGCGCTATTGTTCTGACAAGTGCCGGGCGGCGCGGAGTAAGTCTGTCGCCACTTGAATTGTTGCCGTTTGGGTGAATTGGTCAGGATTTTTTACCAGATCTGGACAGGACCGCCGCAATCGTCTAGCAAATATGCAAACGGAACGGAGGATAGTTTGATGGCTGGACGGATCAATAAGGCTGGGCTGCAAGTCGCGCCGGTGCTGGTGGATTTCATCGAAACGCAGGCCTTGCCTGGCACGGGCGTGGACGTTGACGCGTTCTGGACCGGTTTTGCCGATCTGGTGAGCACGATGGGGCCGCGGGGCCGCGACCTGCTCGCTCAGCGCGAAGAGCTGCAAGCAAAGATCGACGCATGGCACGTGGAACACCGCGGCCAGACCTTTGACGCAGCAGCCTATCGCGCGTTCCTGTCCGAGATTGGTTACCTGGTTCCAGAGGGGCCCGATTTTGAGATTGAGACGACGTCGGTCGATCCCGAGATCGCTGATCTGCCCGGCCCGCAGTTGGTTGTGCCAATCACGAATGCACGCTTTGCGCTGAACGCTGCGAATGCGCGTTGGGGCAGCCTGTATGATGCGCTCTACGGCACTGATGCTCTGGGTGATTTGCCGCAAGGCAAGGGTTACGACGTAGAGCGCGGCGGGCGGGCGATTGCTTGGGGTCGGCTGCATTTGGACAAGGTGGCGCCGTTGGCTGATGGCTCTTGGTCTGATGTCGACAACCTGAATGTGACCGACGGTATGCTGTCGCCGCAACTCGAGGACCAAGGTCAGTTCGCTGGCTTTATCGGCAGTGGTGATGCGTTGACAGTTCTGTTGCGCGTTAATGGCTTGTTGATTGAAATTGAAGTAGATCCAATGTCCCAAATCGGCACTCAGGATAAGGCAGGGATCAGCGATATCCGCTTTGAATCTGCTCTGTCCGCCATCATGGACTGCGAGGACTCAGTCGCCGCCGTGGACGCGGACGACAAGGTGTTAGCCTATTCCAACTGGCTGGGCCTGATGCGCGGAGACCTGACGGAAGAGGTCAGCAAGGGCGGCAAGACTTTTACCCGCGCGCTGCACGGCGATCGCACATTCACCACGTCCGAAGGTCATGATTTGGCGGTCAAGGGCCGCTCGCTTATGTTGATACGGAACGTGGGTCACCTGATGACGAACCCCGCGATTCTAGACCGCGATGGCCACGAGGTTGGCGAGGGTCTGATGGACGCGATGTTCACCGTTATGATCGCGATGCATGACCTGAAAAAGACCTCTGGCATCCGCAATTCGGTCGCCGGGTCGGTGTATATCGTGAAACCCAAGATGCACGGCCCCGAAGAAGTCGCCTTTACTGACGACATTTTTACTGCCGTTGAAAAGGTGCTGAACCTGCCTGAGAATACGGTCAAGTTGGGCATCATGGATGAGGAACGCCGCACGTCGGTGAACCTTAAGGAATGTATCCGCGCGGCAAAGCACCGGGTGGCGTTCATCAACACCGGCTTCCTTGACCGGACCGGTGACGAAATTCACACCAGCATCGAAGCTGGCCCGATGATCCCAAAGGGCGAGATGAAGAACGCGCCTTGGATCAAGTCCTATGAAGATCGGAACGTAGATATTGGTCTGGCTTGCGGGTTGCAGGGCAAGGCGCAGATTGGCAAGGGCATGTGGGCTATGCCGGACCTGATGGAACGGATGCTGGTCGAAAAGACCAACCACCCGTACGCTGGCGCGAATTGCGCTTGGGTGCCGTCGCCCACCGCCGCTACGCTGCATGCCAGCCACTATCACCTGATCGACGTGCTGGCGCGTCAGGAAGAGCTGAAGAAGGGCGGTCCGCGCGGCACGCTGGAAGACTTGCTGACGATCCCGGTGGCCAGCGGCCAGAACTGGTCTGAGGATCAGATCACGGCAGAGTTGGAAAACAACGCGCAAGGCATTCTTGG
>CAWUXN010000038.1:0-8166 GCA_963926415.1 uncultured Loktanella sp. | reverse complement strand
CCAGCTACCACACTGGATTCACGACATGAATCCATCCTGAATTTTTGCAACATAGCCGGTACCATTCCCCTTTTTGACGTATATCTGATGTGCTGACGCAAATCAGAGCCCCAAGCCGAGTTATTTATGACCAGAAGAACCGGTCCTATGCTGCGTGACAAGAACATGCAGGCGGGGTAGGAGGCGCGTTCAAGGAGACTGCCATGCCCGAAACCATCGTTCAATTCGTCATCCAACCCAATCCGCTGCCGCGGCTGGACAAGGTTTTGGCGCGTGATGTGCCGGACGACGCGACGCTGTCACGCTCGCGCCTGGGCAAGCTGATTGCTGACGGTGCGGTGCAGGTGGACGGCGCTGTCGTTACCGACCCCCGCGCCCGCGTGGCCGAAGGGGCAGCAATCGTGATCACGGTGCAAGAGGCAGTAGAGAGCCATATCGAGGCGCAGGATATCGCGCTTGATATCATTTACGAGGATGACGACCTGATCGTCCTTAACAAGCCTTCGGGCATGGTTGTGCATCCTGCGCCCGGCACGCAGGACGGCACTTTGGTGAACGCCCTTATCCATCATTGCGGTGATGATCTAAGCGGCGTTGGTGGCATGAAGCGGCCGGGCATCGTACACCGGATCGACAAGGAAACCTCTGGCCTGCTGGTGGTCGCGAAATCTGACGCCGCCCATCAGGGGCTGGCCGCGCAGTTCGCGGCCCATACGGTCGAGCGGCGCTATCTGGCGGTGTGCTTTGGCATGCCCGACGCTAATGATCCGCGCCTGCGCGGGGTTAAAGGGACGAGTTTTGAGCCGGGGAATATCCTGAAGGTGCAGACCTTTCTGGGCCGCCATAAACACGACCGGCAAAAGCAGGCGGTTTCGTTCCAGACGGGCCGCCATGCGGTCACGCGGGTGCGGATCGTGGAAACATTGGGCACGCCTGCTGTCGCAGCGCTGGTGGAATGCTGGCTGGAAACTGGCCGGACCCATCAAATTCGCGTGCACATGTCTCATTGCGGGCACGGCTTGATTGGCGATCCGGTTTATGGCGGGCGGCAAAAACTGGCGGAAAAGGCTGTGGGCGCAGCAGGCGTAGCCGCCGCGCGCACTTTTCCCCGGCAGGCGCTGCATGCCGCGACCCTTGGTTTCACCCACCCTATCAAAGGTGAATTTATGGAATTTGCAGCAGATCTGCCGGAAGATATGACGCAGCTCTTGCAGGATTTGCAGTATAAGGGCTGAAATCATCCGGTTGGTGTGCATTTTAGCGCAGACTTTGGGCGTGCGCGATGGAACGCATGAGTTCATACGTTGTTAAAGCATTGCACCGAGGATGATTGAAAGACCGCCCTTGGATACCCATTTCCATGTTAAGCCCATAAACATTGGGCAGAGGGGAACCGACATGAGCGACTATAAAAACCTTCCGGCACCGTCACCTGAGCAGGGGCTGAACCGCTACATGCAGGCCATACGCAAGTTTCCAATGCTGGAGCCTGAAAACGAATACATGCTGGCCAAGCGTTGGACTGAAAACGAAGATACGGATGCCGCGCACCAGTTGGTGACGTCGCACCTGCGCCTCGCGGCCAAGATCGCGATGGGCTATCGCGGGTATGGTCTGCCGCAAGCCGAGGTGATTTCAGAAGCCAACGTCGGCCTGATGCAGGCGGTCAAGAAATTCGATCCCGAAAAGGGATTTCGTCTGGCTACCTATGCAATGTGGTGGATTCGCGCCGCGATTCAGGAATACGTCCTGCGGTCGTGGTCCATGGTGAAATTGGGCACGACCTCGGCCCAGAAGAAACTGTTCTTTAATCTGCGCAAAGCGAAAAACCGCATCGGCGCGCTGGAGGAGGGTGATCTTCGCCCGGAAAACGTGCAGCGGATTGCGACCGATCTGGGCGTGACCGAAGCCGAAGTTGTGTCGATGAACCGGCGCCTGTCGGGGGGTGATGCGTCGCTAAACGCGACCGTCGGGTCCGAAGGCGAAGGCACGATGCAATGGCAGGATTGGCTGGAAGACGAGGACGCTGATCAGGCTGGCGACTATGCAGAGCGTGACGAGCTAGAAAACCGCCGCGCCATGCTGGCGGAGGCGATGGGCGTTCTGAACGACCGTGAAAAAGACATTCTGATGCAGCGCCGTCTGAACGATAAGACGATCACGTTGGAAGACCTGTCGTCGCAATATGACGTCAGCCGCGAGCGGATTCGCCAGATCGAGGTGCGCGCGTTCGAGAAACTGCAGAAGCGTATGCGCGAATTGGCAGCCGAAAAGGGGATGCTTGAGAGCGTCTGATTCTTTCGCTAGGCTCGTTCTAGATGCTCCCGCCGGTACCTCCGGCGGGATTTTTCTTTGCAAAATGAAAAGGACACGCGATGCGTTGGGGAATACTTGGTGCGGCAAATTTTGCGCGTCAGCACATGGGGCCGGCAATCCACGCGGCCAAGGGGTCAGAGTTGGTCGCCTTGGCCACGTCGGATGCGGCCAAGGCTGACCAGTTTAGCGCCTTTGCGCCGGGCCTGCGGGTGCATGTCGATTATGATGCGTTGCTGGCGGATGACGGAGTCGACGCGGTCTATATCCCGCTACCGAACCACCTGCATGTGGACTGGACGATCAAGGCGCTGAACGCTGGCAAACATGTTCTGTGCGAAAAGCCGATTGCTTTGAAGGCCGATGATATCGACCGCGTTATTGCGGCGCGTGATGCCAGCGGTAAGTTCGCCGCAGAGGCGTTCATGATCACGCATCACCCGCAATTTGCCCGCGCGCGCGCTTTGGTTCAGGATGGCACGATTGGTTCGCTGCGCCACGCTGATGCGCTGTTCACCTTCAATAATCCCGACGCGGCCAATATCCGCAACAAGCCCGAAACTGGTGGCGGCGCGTTGCCGGACATTGGCGTTTATGCGCTTGGGGCCGTGCGCTACGTGACGATGGCAGAGCCGGTGGCGATCACCCATTCTCGGGTGGACTTTGAAAACGGCGTCGATGTCTTTGCCCAGATCGCGGCGGATTTTGGCGGCTTTACGTATTCCGGGTTGGTGTCGACGCGGATGCAACCGGCGCAGCGCGTCACCTTTCACGGCGATAAGGGCATCCTGACGATGACCGCGCCTTTCAACGCTGGTGTTTATGATCAGGCTGAACTGATCATTGAGACGCAAGGCGGCGTGCGTAGCATCGAGCGCTGGCCTGGCGTGAACCAATATGTCTTGCAAGTTGAAGCATTTGCCGCGGCGGCGCAGGCGGGCGCGGATTATGCCTGCCCGCTGGAATTTAGCCGTGGCACACAGGCGATGATGGACTTGGTCTACGCCGCCGCGAAGGGGTGATGGCCCGCCTTCCGGGCCTGCCCCGGGCGGCGTTTTTCCAAGCGCTTTAAGTCAGCGCCCAGCGGAACAGGCCATAGACGTAAAGGGCGCTGAAGATGATGTTGATCCACTTCAGTTGCCGTTCCGTGCGCAGCCAGCCGCAATAAACCCAGATTAGGCAAAACGGCAGGCCAAGCACCATGGGCCAGGGCTGCCAGTTCTGAACAATTGCGATGGTGGATGCGAGCCCCAGCGCGAGGGCGACCCATTTCAACTCCTGCTCGAACGCTGCAAGGGCGAAGGGCGCACGCTTCATGTCGTCTCCGATGATGTGCAGAACCGGGCGTTGACCCGCCCAGTGTGCCAGTCCTAACGAAAATCGGCGGATGCAGCAAGCTTTGGCGGGGTGCCAGCGGCGGGCAGATCCATGCGAAAGATGTGCTGCGGGCCGGCATCGCCCAGCAGATAGTGTGCGCCCGTATCGCGAAAACCGCCTCGAAGATAGGCACGCTGCGCCGGCGCGTTGCGCAAGTTGACGGTCAGGTAAAACGCCGTTGCTGCGGGATATAACCTGCGGGCGAGGGCGGGCAGGGCGGCGCTTGCCGCGCTGCCGATGCCACGGCCCTGTACGCCAGTTCCGACGATGAAACTGCGCACACCCGGCGTGTCAGGTGCGGCAAAGTCGTGGTTCAGGTGAAAACCTGTGTCAATCCGCAGCATGCCGACTGGCGCACCATCTAGCATGATCGCGTAGGGGGTCGCTCCTGCCTCTGGTTTGTCCAGAATGTCAGCAGGTTGCCTGGAAAAGACGACCTGCTGCTCTGCCACCCTTATGCCCCGCACGGCTGCGGTGATCGCAGGGTCCAGCGGGGCAAGGGTAACGATCGGCATTAGTCTTCCATCGCTTCCAACTCGTCTATGAAGCCTTCGATCATCGACAGGCCCTTGTCCCAGAACGCGGGGTCAGAGGCGTCGAGGCCGAAGGGGGCCAGCAGTTCGGTGTGGTGCTTTGATCCGCCCGCTTTGAGCATGTCGAAATACTTGGTTTTGAAGTCCGGGACTCCCTCTGCGTAAACGGCGTAAAGCGCGTTCACGAGGCCGTCGCCGAAGGCGTAGGCGTAAACGTAGAACGGCGAATGGACGAAGTGCGGGACGTAGGACCAGAAGGTCTCGTACCCGTCGTTAAAGTCGAAGACGGGACCAAGGCTTTCCGCCTGGACGGACATCCACAGCGCGTTGATGTCGTCTGGCGTCAGCTCTCCGCGCGCGCGCGCCGCGTGCAGTTTGCACTCAAAATCGTAGAATGCGATCTGCCGCACGACCGTGTTAATCATATCCTCGACTTTGCCAGCCAGCAGAACCTTGCGTTCCTGTTGGCTTTTTGCGCCTTCCAGAAGTTTCTGGAAGGTCAGCATCTCGCCGAATACCGACGCTGTTTCGGCCAACGTCAGCGGGGTGGATGACAGCAGCTCGCCCTGACCGGCAGCAAGGCGCTGGTGGACGCCGTGGCCCAGTTCATGCGCCAAGGTCATCACGTCGCGCGGTTTGCCCAAATAGTTCAGCATCACGTAGGGGTGCACTGTGGTGACAGTGGGGTGGGCAAAGGCACCGGGCGCTTTACCGGGCTTCACGCTCGCGTCGATCCAGCCGTCGGTAAAGAACGGCTTGGCCAGCTCTGCCATTTCGGGTGCAAAGTCGGCGTAGGCATCAAGGACCATATCCTGCGCCTCGTCCCAGCTAACGATGCGGTCGGTGCCCATTGGCAGGGGCGCGTTGCGGTCCCATGTCTCCATCCGCTCCAGCCCCAGCCACTTGGCTTTAAGCGCATAATAGCGGTGCGACAGGCGTGGATAGGCGGCGACGACGGCGTTGCGCAGCGCCTCGACGACCTCTGGCTCGACGTGGTTGGACAGGTGGCGGCTATATTGCGGGGTCGGCATCTTGCGCCAGCGGTCCTCGATTTCCTTTTCCTTGGCTAGCGTGTTGTGGACGCGGGCGAAGAGTTTGACGTTCTTGGCAAAGACATCGGACAGCGCTTTGCTGGCGGCAGCGCGCTTGGTGCGGTCGCGGTCGGTCAGCAGGTTCAGGGTGGATTCAAGGTTCAGCGCCTCGCCGTCTACATCGAACATCAGCCCGGCCATGGTTTCGTCAAACAGCCGGTTCCACGCGGCAGAGCCGACGGTGGACTGGTCGTGTAGGAACTTCTCCATCTCGTCGGACAGCTGGTGCGGCATCATTGCGCGCATGCGGTCAAAGATCGGCTTGTAGCGGCGCAGCTCTGCGTTCTGTGCCAGCAGGTCGGCCAGATGCGCGTCTTCGAGCCGGTTGAATTCCAGCCCGTAGAAGACCAGCGGCGTGGTGTAGGTGGTGATGCGGTCCTGGCAATCGGCCATGAATTTGCCGCGCTCGTCATCTGTCGTGATCTGGTAATAGCGCAGGCCAGCATAGGACATGATGCGCCCGGCGATGATGTCGATATTCTCGTAGCGCTTGACCGCGTCCAGCAGGCCAGCGGCGTCAAGAGTGTCCAGCTTGCCTTCGTAATCGGCCGCAAAGTCGGCGCAGGCTGCTTCCAGCCAATCCATGTCGCGCTTGATTTCCGCGCAGTCGGGGGCGGGATACAGGTCGGTCAGATCCCATTCGGGCAGATCGCCAAAGGAAGTGCCGCCGGTATCTTTTGCGGCGTCGAAGGCGATGGGTCGGGTCATTAGGTCATCCTGTCTGGTGATGTTGTCAAAGACATAGGTCCTGACACCTGTCCGCTCAACCCCGCGTGGCGGCGTCAAGGATGGCTTGCACGGCCGCGGCATCGCCGTCGCGTAGCGGCGCGGGAGTGCCTTCGGCGTTGGTTGTCAGGCACAGATCCGCCTGCACCTGATAATGATCTGACCCGGCATCTGGCAGAATGGCAAAGTCCAGCAGCCCCGGCCCGCCCTGCCAAAGGATCTGGTCCAGCGGCCACTTCATCCACGAGCTGTCCGCATTAAAGCTGACCATCGGCCCGCGCCCTTGACGTGGGTCCAGCAATTGGCCGACCCGCAGGGCCAGTTGCGCTGTATCGTTCCAACTGGTCGCGTTGAAATCACCGGCCACGATGCTGACCTCTGCGCTGTCGCGGGCCAGCGTGGCGGCGGTCAGCACGACTGCGTCGCGCATTGTGCTGGATTGGCCCAGTTGCGGCGGGCGCGGATGGACCCCGATGAATTCCACCGTCTGGCGGGGGTGTTCCACGTTGCCGATAAACAGCGGCGTATCGCTGTCATAGGGGTATTCAAAGCGCGCATCGCTTAGCGGATAGCGGGAATAGACGTGCATGCCGAAATAGGTCGCGTCCTCGGGGAGGGCCTGCATGATATGCTCATAGTTGTCGCGCAGGGGCGCAAGGTCATGGTCCCAGCGCGCGTTCGTTTCCATAACCAGCAGGATATCGGGGCTATTGCTCGCAATCATGTCCAGCACCTGCGGCGCGTCCTGATTGCCGCGCATCACGTTTGTCGACAGCACCCGAAGCCGTCCGTCATCGGCGCAGCGCGGGGTCTGGTCGACCATCTTGGCCGCGATCGGCTGATAGGGCCACAGTGTCCAGACCTGCACGCCAAGCGCCGCCAGCGCGGCGGCCGTCACCACAAAACCGCGCCAGCCTGCGACAAGGCCGTAAAGCGCGGTCAGAAAGCCAAGTCCGGCAGCGATCTGCAGGCGGGGAAAGTCCAAGGCCCGCACCCACCATTGATCGGTATTCAGCTGACCGATGATCGTCGCTGCAATCAGAAACAACAGCGGCAGGGCAAGGATGCGGGTGATCCAGCGGCGCATCGGCATCTCCTATCCGTATTGAGCTAACATACCCTTTAGGTCTGCCAGCGTATTCGCCTCGCTTAGCGGTTTGTCGTGGCACCAGCGTAGCATCCGGGGAAATCGCAAGGCGACGCCGGACTTGTGGCGCCGGCTGGCCTGTATGCCTTCAAACGCCAGTTCAAAGACATGTTCAGCGGTGACTTGTCGTACTGGGCCGAATTTCTGCAAGGTGTTCTTGCGCACCCAAGCGGTGATCTGCCGAAACTCCGCGTCCGATAGGCCGGTATACGCCTTAGCGAACGGCACAAGGTCGTCGCCGTCCCAGACGGCAAAGGTGTAGTCCGTAAACAAGTTGGCGCAGCGGCCCGATCCTTGTTGCGCATAGATCATCACCGCGTTGATGGTCAGCGGATCGACCTTCCACTTCCACCAGTTACCCTTTTTGCGCCCCGCCAGATAGGGGCTGTCATGGCGCTTGAGCATCACGCCTTCTGCAAACCGCTCTCGGCTGGTTTCGCGCTGGGTGGCAAGGCTGTCCCAATCGGTGAAGGTGACGGTGGGGGACAGGCGCAGCGGCGCGGTGACCGGGGTGTCGCCGACGATCTGCGCCAGCCGGGCGCGGCGGTCTGCAAAGGGCAGAGGGCGGATATCGGTGCCGCGATCCTCTAGTAGGTCATAGGCCATCAGGATGACCGGCGCTTCGGTCAGCAGTTTCTTAGGAACGGTCTTGCGCCCGATGCGAGCCTGCAGGGTGTTGAACGACAGCGGGCTGTCGTCCTTGAAGGCCAGGACTTCGCCGTCAATCACCGTGCCGTCGGGCAGGAAGTCGCGCAGTTGCGCCAGTTCGGGAAAGCGGTCTGTCATCAGGTCTTCACCCCGCGACCATAGATGATGCTCGCCGCCGCGCGCGATGAACTGGCCGCGGATGCCGTCCCATTTCCACTCTGCCAACCAATCTGCGGCGGGGCCAAGAGCATCCAAGTCTTCGAGGTCATAGGCGAGGTGAAAGGGATAAGGGCGTGACAGGTCGGTGCTGGGATCAGTGGTTTCGATTAGA
>CAWUXN010000037.1:0-2635 GCA_963926415.1 uncultured Loktanella sp. | reverse complement strand
TTTCAGGGTAACGTAGGACCGTCTTTGGACGGTGCTGCGGATCGCTGGAACGAGGCGGAGTTGCGCGGCATTCTGGCGGACGCCAAGATGACGTTCCCCGGCACGGTGATGCCCGGCTTTTACAAGGTCAGTGGCTACATCCGACCCGGCGATGCCTACACGGGTAAGGCGGGCACGGAACCGCTGCCGCCATTGCTAAGCGCACAACAGATCGAAGACGTCGTCGCCTATCTGACGACGCTCAAGGACTAACGGGACCGAGAGGGAGAGGTCATCCGATGACAATCACACGTAGACAGACATTTATGATGGCGCTTGGGGCGACAGTTGCGGCGGCGATGCCGTTTCGCGCTTTTGCCAATGCGACCGAAGATTCCGTGGCCGCCTTTACCGGTGGCGCGGAAATGGGGACCGAGGGCCTGACACTGACCGCGCCGGAAATTGCCGAAAACGGCAATACCGTCCCGGTCGAGGTCAGCGCGCCCGGCGCAGTTGCGATTCTGTTGCTGGCGACCGGCAACCCGACGCCAGACGCTGCAATCTTTAACTTTGGCCCGCTGGCGGCGTCGCAAATGGCATCCACGCGCATCCGTCTGGCCAAGACGCAGAACGTCATGGCGATTGCCAAAATGGCGGACGGCAGCTTCGTTCAGGCCACGCAAGAAGTGAAGGTTACCATCGGCGGCTGCGGCGGCTGATCAGGAGGATATGAACAATGGCTGAAAACGTAAAACCCAAGGTCCGCGTGCCCAAAACAGCGGCAGCTGGTGAGGCGATCACGCTGAAAACTCTGATTTCGCACCCGATGGAATCCGGGCAGCGCAAGGACGGCGACGGCAACCTTATTCCGCGGTCGATTATCAACCGCTTTACCTGTGATTTCAACGGCCAAAACGTCATTGACGTGACGATGGAACCGGCGATTTCCACCAACCCCTATTTCGAGTTCGAGGCCACAGTGCCAGAGGCCGGGACATTCACCTTCACATGGTATGACGACGACGGCTCCGTCTACACCGAAAGCCAGGACATCGCCATCGGGTAAGCCGAAGCGGAGGACGACAGGGGAGGGACGACAATGAAGACAACAGGACTTTTGACCGCCGCCATCGCGATGGTTGCAACCGGTGCACTGGCGCAGGACGATCACCAGTTGGTCACCAATGGTGACATAGAGATCGTGACAGAAGCGCCAGCACCGGACCATGTGACCGGGCTGCGCACGATCTATTCCGGCTGGCGATTCCGAGAATCGTCGCTGCAGGAAATGCAGATGGACGACTTCGAAAACCCGGCGATCATCGCAGTCGATAAAGCCATCGTACAGTGGTCGATGGTGGACGGCGCCGAAGGCAAATCCTGCGCGTCCTGCCACGAGGATGTAGAACAAAGCATGGTTGGCGTGCGGGCGGTTTACCCCAAGTGGAACGAAAGCGCTGGCGAGGTCCGCACCCTTGCGATGCAGATCAACGACTGCCGCACCGAGAATATGGGTGCCGAGGCGTGGAAATACGACGGTGAAGACATGACCGGGGCCGAGGCGCTGATTTCCATGCAATCGCGCGGAATGCCGGTCAACGTGGCCATCGATGGCCCCGTGGCTGACACTTGGAAGCAGGGCGAAGAGATGTATTACACGCGCTATGGCCAGCTAGAGCTGTCCTGCGCGTCCTGTCACGAAGAAAACTACGACAACTACATCCGCGCCGACCACCTAAGCCAAGGCCAGATCAACGGCTTTCCGGCGTTCCGTTTGAAAAACGACGGTCTGGTGCAGACGCACAACCGCTTCAAGGGCTGCATCCGCGATACGCGTGCGGAAACTTATAGCTCTGGCAGCGCCGAATTCGTCGCGCTAGAGCTTTATGTTGCATCCCGCGGCAACGGCCTTTCGGTCGAAGCGCCGTCAGTACGGCCGTAACAAACAGGCCCGCGCGTGGTTTTCCCATGCGCGGGCTTTTGTTTCTCCTGTTATATTCCAAAACGTGAATAAGTTTACCAAAGGACCGCGCCCATGATCTCTCGTCGTGATTTCCTGCAGGCCAGTGTGGCGGCATCCGCCATCGTCGGCGCGTCCGGATTTGGCCGTTGGGGGCGTCTGGCCGCACAGCAGGCGCTAACGCAGGACCAGTTGTTGCAGTTCGACACTTACGGCAATGTCTCTTTGATTCACGTCACTGACATTCACGCGCAGTTGAAACCGATCTATTTTCGCGAGCCGTCAGTGAACCTTGGCGTGGGACGGAACAAGGGCGAGGTGCCGCATATTACCGGTGCCGACTTCCGCAAGCTTTACGGTATCGATGACGGGTCCGCGTCGCACTATGCGCTGTCCTCTGGGGACTTTAGCGCACTGGCGCAGGGCTATGGTAAAATGGGCGGCCTTGACCGCGTTGCCACTGTCATCAACGCCATCCGCGCCGACCGCCCCGACGCGATCCTTCTGGATGGCGGCGATACATGGCACGGCTCAATGACCTGTTACGAGACGAAAGGCCAGGACATGGTCAACGTCATGAACCTGCTCAAGCCTGACGCGATGACCTTCCACTGGGAATTCACCCTTGGGTCCGACCGGATACGCGAAATTGTCCAAGGTCTGCCATTCGCCGCCATGGGTCAGAACATTTTCGAC
>CAWUXN010000036.1:0-7443 GCA_963926415.1 uncultured Loktanella sp. | reverse complement strand
GGGCGGCTTGTGTGATGTCACGCTGCACATCGGCAGCGGCGAAAAGCTGGGGATCGTTGGTGGGTCGGGGGCGGGAAAATCGACGCTCGTGGCCTTGCTGTTGCGACTGTATGACCCCGAAAAGGGCGTGGTTTCCATCGACGGCCAAGACCTGCGCCACGTGCGGCAGGAAAGTCTGCGGCGCAAGATCGGGATGGTCACGCAAGAAACGGCGATGTTCAACCGCTCTGCCCGTGACAACATCCGCTACGGTGCCCCTGACGCGACGGACGATCAAATCAAGGCCGCCGCCGCCCGCGCCGAGGCCGAGGAGTTTATCGCCAACATCCGCGACCATGCGGGGCGCAAAGGCTATGACGCGCATCTGGGCGAGCGGGGCGTGAAGCTGTCTGGTGGCCAACGACAACGCATCGCGATTGCCCGCGCGATCCTGAAGGACGCGCCGATCCTTATCTTGGACGAGGCGACGAGTGCGCTGGATTCCGAAGTCGAGGCCAGCATTCAGGACGCGCTGGACGCGGTGATGGACGGCAAGACCGTTATCGCCATCGCGCACCGCCTGTCCACGCTGCGCCAAATGGACCGGATTATCGTGCTGGAGGGGGGCCGCATCGTCGAACAAGGCGACCATGACGACCTGTTGGCGCAAGAAGGGCTTTACGCGCGCTATTGGAACAGGCAATCGGGTGGCTTCATCAGCGTAGAGGACGACGCGTGAGCTTGATTATCGAAAGTTTGACCCATCTGGGCGCGGGTCGTGCCAATGACGGCACCTTGGTGCCGCGCACGCTTCCGGGGGAAGAGGTCTCTCTGCGCCCCGATGGCACTGCGCAGATCCTGATGCCGTCGGCCCAGCGGGTCGCGGCACCCTGTCGCCATTTCAAGACCTGCGGCGGCTGCGCCTTGCAGCACGCAGCGGATGATTTCGTCGCCGACTGGAAACAGACCGTCGTGATGCGCGCGTTGCTTGCGCATGGGTTAGAGCCGGAATTTCGCCCCATGCACACCTCGCCCGCGCAATCGCGTCGGCGGGCCAAATTTTCGGGCCGCCGCACGAAGTCCGGCGCAATGGTCGGTTTTCATGCCCGCGCGTCGGATGTGCTGGTGTCTGTGCCGGATTGCCAATTGGTGACGCCGGGGATGCTGGCGGGGATTTCGATGCTGGAAGCGCTGACCGTCATCGCCGCGTCCCGCAGAGGAGAGGTCGCTCTGACCGTAACCGACAGCGCGGTAGGGCTGGATGTGCTGGTGCAGACCGATCAGCGGCTGACTGACCAGCTGCGCATCGATCTGGCCGGCTTTGCCCAAAAGCATAAGCTGTCCCGTCTGACTTGGATGGACGAAACCGTCGTGACCCTGCGCGATCCTGTGCAGGTCTTTGGCCCCGCGACCGTGACGCCGCCACCGGGTGCATTCCTGCAGGCAACCGCCGATGGCGAGGTGACCCTGCTCAGCGGTGTTCTGGATATCATCGGCAATGCATCGCGCGTCGTCGATCTGTTTGCCGGCTGCGGCACCTTTTCGCTGCCCCTTACCCGGACGGCAGAGGTCACGGCGGTCGAGAGTGAGGCCGCGATGATCGCGGCAATGGACCGTGGCTGGCGCGTGGCAAAGGGCGTGAAGCGCTTGACCGGCGTGACCCGCGATCTGTTTCGCCGTCCACTGGAACCCGACGAGCTGAACCGCTTTGACGCTGCTGTCATCGACCCGCCGCGTGCGGGCGCTGCCGCGCAGATTGCAACGCTTGCGGTCAGCAAAATCAGCACCGTTGCAATGGTGTCGTGCAACCCTGTCACCTTTGGTCGGGATGCAGCGGCGCTGGTCGATGCTGGATTTGTATTGAACTGGGTTCAGGTCGTGGATCAGTTCCGCTGGTCACCCCACGTCGAGATGATTGCGTCGCTCACGCGGGCGTGACCGACAGCTGTGTCTTAATGCTTGGCCGCCGGGCCAGTGCTGGTGTACCGAAAGAATAAGGCCGGCCAAAGATCGGCGATTGGACAGATAGCGGGCATGTTATGATTCTGAACCGACGTATTGTTTTGGCAAGCGCGATGGGTGCCTTGCTGACAGCATGTGGCGCGCCACCGGTCAGCAAATTCCGCAGGTATGACGGCCCGCAGGTGACACGGGTACAGGTGTTCAAGCGGCAACGTAGAATGCAGTTGCTTAGCGGGAACCGCATGCTGAAAGAATATGTGATGCAAATGGGCTTTGCGCCCGAGGGTCACAAGCAGATCGAGAATGACGGTCGCACGCCCGAAGGCGCGTACCGCATCGATCGGCGTAATAGAAACAGCCGCTATCACCTGTCGATCGGCATTTCCTATCCGAACTCGGACGATATCGCGCGGGCCGAAGCCATGGGTAAACAACCCGGCGGCGACATCTTTATCCATGGCACGCCCACAAATTACATCGGTCAGAACGACTGGACCTGGGGCTGCATCGCCGTCAGCAACGGTGAGATCGAAGAGATCTATGCGATGGTCAAAGACGGCACAGCGATCTTTATCTATCCCTGACGCGACGCGACCCTACTGGGTCATCGGCGGCAGTGGCGCAAAGGCATCGGTCACAAAGGTCGGTGTCTGCGCCACGGGGTCCGTTCCCATGGTCATCACCCACCACAACTTGCCTGCGGGCTCTTGAAACCACGACAAACCCATCTTGCGCGCAGCGGGGTCAAGCACTACGCGGCGCGTATCAGCTTGCTTCATCCAGGCGGCCAGCGTTTCCAGCTCTGTTTCGTAGGATTCAGAGATGTTTTCTCCTTGTACGCGGCCCTGAAAGCCGACACGGCGCGCACGTTCCAGCGGCGAAGATCCGTCAGAACCAAAGAGCCAAGGCCGGTTCTGGATCGACATATCGCGGGCGTGGGTGGCGTCGGCGGCATTCAGCTGGGGATCAAGCTCCACGGCCGGGACGCCAGCTGCATTGCGCAGCGTGTTGACGCTGTCCAGCATCCGGAACTGGATATCATCGGTATCGTCGGGGCCGATGCGGTAAATTTGCGGCAGGGGCAGGCCATCCGGGCCGATCCGACCCTTGGGCGCACCACCACAGGCCGCAAGGCCAAGGGCCATCACCCCAAAGATCATCTGACGTCGTAGCATTTCGGCACCCCTTTGCTGGCGGTTGTGCTCTCTTACCGAAGACACGCGGCCACTTCAAATGCCACATCAGTGAGGTGGCGGTTTCCCGAAATGGGATAGATTGCGTGCCACATCACGCGCGTGAAGGTTTTGAGCCAAGCGCGCCGGACAGGGCAAAGCTGACGGCAACCAGCGGCAGACCCAGACCAAATGTCCACCGCAGGCCCGCGTGTTCGGCGACAAACCCGAGCAGGGGCGGCCCCAGCAGGAAGATCACAAACGAAAACTGCGCCAGTGCGGCAACGTTAAGCGCGGCGGACCGATCGCTTCGCTGGGCGGCTGCCGACATCGCCAGCGGAAAGATCGCCGCCGTTCCGGCACCAATCAGCGCAAAGCCCAAAAGCGCGACCAGCGCAGAGGGGGCGAAGAAGACTACCAAAACGCCAAGCGCCATCGCCATCTGCATGACCCGTGCCACCCGGTCCGGGGCATGGCGGTCAACGATCCGGTCCGAGAAATAACGGGTGATTGCCTGTGATAGTGCGGTTGTTGCAACGGCCAGACCGCCTAGGAAGGGCAGCGCATCAAAAACGGACCGCATGTAGATTGCGGACCAGTCTATGCTGGCACCTTCCAACAGCATCGCTGACAGGGACACGCCAACCAGCACCATGATCCCTTTGGTTGGCCGCGCGATTGCTGGTCCTGCATCGGCCGTTTCCGTGCCGCGTTTGGGGGCGGGTTGGAAATCGGCCAGCAGCACTCGCACGCCCAGAAAGGTTGGAGGCAACACAAGCGCCATGTGCAGCGCCGGTTGCACACCAAGTTGCGCCATTGCCGCCCCGAACAGCCCGGCGGCAAAGAAGCCAAAGCTCCAGAAGGCATGGGCACGGTTCATGATGCGCCGGCCCATCGCGGCTTCGACCCTGTCGGCCTCGACGTTCACGATGACCTCTGTCGCGCCCATGGTCAGACCGGCTGGGATCAGCAGGAAGTAAAGCGCAAGCGGCCCGGTCGCATGGACTGCGACGGCAAAGCAAAGGGACATCAGCGGCAGCAGCACGAAAAGCGCCTGCCGGTGTCCTAGGCGGGCGATGATCGGGGCCGAGAGCGTCAGGGCGATCAGCGTTCCGGTTGATATGCCGATCAGCGCAAGACCCAGCGCGCCTTCTTCGATGCCCATCGCGCGTTTGATGTCCGGCAGGCGCGGAAACAGATTGCCCAGTGCGAAGCTGTAGATCGCAAAGGCAGCAAAGACGCGCTGGTGCGGGGCGAGGCGAGCGGAGACGGACATGCGGGATGCTTTCGGCGATTTATACGCCGCACCTAATCACGGTTGTCAGTCCTCGCCAACGGGGGCGCTGACACAATATCCGCCGCCGAGGGGACGATGCCTCTGGCGGAAATTTATCTTGCCAAATCAGAGGGTGTCCGCCGGGGCCTGTTGGTGCCTCCGGCGGGAGTATTTTTGGCAAGATGATGCGGGGACTAGTCCGCTGCTTTCAGCCAGCCCTGAAGGTTCTGGTCGATCACGCTGCAAAGCGCGTCGATGTGTGCGGGGTCGTCATTGAGGCAAGGGATATAGGTGAAGTGTTCGCCGCCAGCCTCTTCGAAGCTGTCTTTGATCTCTTCGTTGATCTCTTCAAGCGTTTCGATGCAATCGGCGGAAAAGGCGGGGGCGCAGACGGCGATGCGCTTGATGCCTTCTTCTTCAGCCAGACGGGCGACTTCCTTGACCGTGTAGGGTTTGAGCCATTCTTCGGGGCCGAAGACGGATTGGAAGGTCGTGCGGATTTCGGCTTTGTCCCAGCCCAGACGTTCACGCAGCAGGCGCGTCGTTTTCTGGCATTCGCAGTGATAAGGATCGCCCTCTTTCAGATAGCGTACCGGCATCCCGTGGTAGGAGCAGATCAGCACTTCGGGGCGCTGGTCGGCGTTAGCGTAGGTGCGCTCAATGGATTGCGCCAGCGCCTCAATATACGCGGGATCCTCGAAGTAGGGGGCGACCACGCGAGCGATGGGCTGACGTTTTTCCTTCATCAGCGCTTGAAAGAACTTGTCGTTCGCGGTCGCAGAGGTCGCGCCAGCGTAGTGTGGGTAAAGGGGGAAAAATAGGATTTTGGTGCAACCTGCCTCGACCATCTCGCGCACTTTTGACGGTGTCGAAGGGTTGCCGTAGCGCATGCAGAAATCAACACGCACATCGTCACCGTAGCGGGCGACCATCTGCGCGCGAATCGCGGCGGTCTGCTTTTTGGTGATGGTCAGCAGAGGGGATTCGTTCTCTGCCTCGTTCCAGATGGATTTGTAGTTTGCGCCCGATGCGAAGGGGCGTTTGGAGAGAATTACCAATTGTAGCAGCGGCTGCCAGAGCCAGGCGGAGTAATCGACGACGCGTTTGTCCGACAGGAATTCGGACAGGTAGCGGCGCATGGACCAGTAATCATAGCCGTCCGGCGTGCCAAGGTTCGCCACAAGGACGCCGACGCGGGCAGGCTTGATCGCCGGGTGGTCGGGGGCCGCGTGCACGGGGCAGGTGGCTGGCCGTTCGGGGGGTGTTTTGTCGAACATACTGGCTTTCCTTTTGGTCCCGGAATCGGTGGTCAGATAAAGGGAGTTGTCGCAGGGTTAATTTTCTTGGGGTTTAAGCGGCGTTTCGGCGGTTCCCAATGCGTCAGCCAGTCGCGCCGTGGCAGAGCCGGGGCGCAGCGGCTGCTGTTGGCTGGCGGCGGGGGCCCAGCCGGTCAGGGTCACGACCTCGAAGGTGGCGGTGATGCGGCCGTCGGCACCAGTGAAGTGCTGAGCATAAAGGCCGGCCGCGTGTTGCAGGACATGTCGCCGGGTCGGGTGGCGCAGTCGACTATGCAGGGCGTTCGCTTCACCCATCGCGCGCAGGTCTCGCATCAGGGCAAAGGCATCAGCATAGCTGATATTGACTGTGTCACTGTCCGCAACTGGCAGCGCAAAACCAGCGCGTTGCAGCAGCCCGCCAAGATCACGGATTTCGCCCATCGGCGCGATGCGAGGCGACAGTCCGCCGGTCAGGCGCGATTCAGCCTCTGCCAGACAGGTGCGCAGTTGGTGCAGGGTCTGGCCGCCAAACAGGGTGCCGATGAACAGCCCGTCAGGGGCAAGCGCAATGCGGGACTGGACAAGTTGGCCGACAAGGTCGTTCGCCCAATGCAGGGACAGATCATGGATCAGCAGATCGTGCACGGCTTCGTTCACGGGAAGGGTTTCGGTGTCGGGAATGGTTGGTGCGCTGGGCAGGATGCCGGACCAAATGCTGGGCGTCGGTGTCACGATCAGGGGCGACGTAAACGACCTGTTAATCTCTTCCAGTCTTTCCTGAACATTGCCAGCGACACGCTCGCGCAAGAACGACTCTGTCGCGCGGGCGCGATTGCGGGATAGGGCAAATGTATCAGTCAGTGTCTGCATCTGGTTGATTTAGGGGGAATACGCGCAAATGCAAAGCGTCATCAGGGCAATCTATCCCTCGCAGTGCGTTGCCTGCAATACGCAGGCCGCAGGCGATCATGGCCTGTGCGGCGCATGTTGGCGGGAAACTCACTTCATTCACGAAATGACCTGCGATGCTTGCGGCACACCGCTGATGAGGCAAGGGGCCGGGTCGGTGCATTGCGATGATTGCATGACAATCCCGCGGCCTTGGGATCAGGGGCGGGCGGCGCTGGTTTATGACGGGATCGGGCTAGGGATGGTATTGAACCTGAAACATGGCGATCGCACCGATCTGGAGGTGCCAGCGGCAAAATGGATGCTGCATGCGGGGAAGCAGATCATCCGACCTGATATGGTTTTCATTCTGGTGCCGCTGCATTGGTCGCGTCTGATTGCGTGGCGCTATAATCAGGCGGCGCTGCTGTCGCGTCTGGTAGCACGCTGCGGCGGCAGAGGCGGCATCGGCCGCTGGCGCACAGCGGGTCTGTATCCTCGCACTGGCGCAGGTGGTGAAGGAGACCTAAGTAAGGATCCAAGTGAAGGAGCCTGATGATGAAGAACGTTGAGATCTATACCAAGTCGACTTGTGGATATTGCCACGCCGCCAAGCGGCTTTTGACGTCGAAGGGTGTCAGATTTTCCGATATTTCCTTGTCGCAAAAGCCTGACATGCTGAGTGAAATGGTTGAGCGCAGCAATGGCGGGCGGACCGTGCCGCAGATATTCATCGGCGATACCCATGTCGGCGGCTGTGACGAACTGTTTGCGCTGGATAAGGCGGGGAAGCTGGACTCGCTGCTTGCTGCATGAAGGCGGCGCTGATCCAGCTGACAGCGGGCGATGACCCTGTCTTCAATTTGGTCGGAACGCTTAGTCTGCTCGG
>CAWUXN010000035.1:0-6169 GCA_963926415.1 uncultured Loktanella sp. | reverse complement strand
TCTTCTCGATCGGTTGCTCGCTGTGGGCAGCGGTTAAAAGCGGGGTCTGAAAACGTCATGCGCTGGTCCGAGGCCGTGCAGCATTTCTAATTGGCCGCTGGTGCCGATGGCGTACTGACCTGAATCAGACACACTGCCTGCGTGTAGCAACTGCCGGATGAAAAGTTCGCGGAGCCCGTCACGCAGGCGACCCCGTTCTTGTATCGAGGCGAAAACCGCGAGACGCATATGGAAATTTTGAGGGTGAACCAGAGCTGCGCTGGGTCTGTTCGCACACCGGGAGAGGCCGTCGCCACCGGCATCGACCTGGTAGAGCTGAGCAAGCGCAATATACCTGAGACCTTGGCCGGCGAGGGTAAATCCTTTTCGTCGCACGAGCTGCCAGAGGCCTTGGACGACGGTGCCGCCGCCTTTGGTTGGGCGGACCTTAGAATGGAGCAAGCGGACGGTGAATGGATGATCGGGTACGGCATGCAATCGGTGGCGCGGGTCAATATGATTGGCGAAAGTCATGCCCGCGTGACCCTGAACCCGGACGGCACGCTGCTGATTGAAACCGACATGACCGACATTGGCACCAGCACCTATGCGATCCTGACGCAGATCGTAGGCGAGATGTTGGACCTGCTGCAGGACCGGATTGAGGCCCGGCTTGGCTATAGAAAACTGCCGCCATCCGCAGGCTCTGGCGGGTCGTGGGGTGCGTCGTCCGCGGGGTCTTAGGTCTTTCTGGCCTGCGAAAAAGTTGCGCCAGACCATTGCGGCCAAGCTGGACTGCGACGAAGGCGATCTGACGCTGAAGGAGGGCACCGCGACGGTGGCGAACAAGCAGACTGCGCTGACCGATCTGGTGGGCGATGTCCCGATGGTCGTCGAGTGCGCGATTGAGCCGGGCAAGACGCAGAAGGACATGCGTCAGGCGACCTTTGGGTCCTTCTTTTGCGAAGTTCACGTCAACAGCGTCACGGGAGAGGTGCGCCTGCGCCAGATGCACGGCAGCTTTGCCGTGGGGCGCATCCTGAACCTAAAAACCGCGCGGTCCCAGTGCCTTGGTGGGATGACTTTTGGTATAGGTATGGTCCTGACAGAAGAGTTGATTCAGGATACGCGCGACGGTCATCTGGTCAACCACGATCTGGCCGAATACCACATTCCGTTAAGCGCCGATGTGCCGCAGCTGACCGTGAACTTCATCGAAGAACGCGATCCCTATGCCAACGCGATGCTGGCGAAAAGCATCGGAGAGCTGGGAATTCGCGTGTCAGGGGCGGCCATTGTGAACGCGATCTATGACGCGACGAGCGTGGGCGTGCGTGAAATGCCAGCGACGATGGACAAGATCTTGCCGGGTCTGCCAGACGTCTGAAGTCTGCCCATGCCGCCAGGCCAGACCGGGCGGCATTAAGGCAAAAGGTAAGGCATTTTTTGATTTTTTAGGGGGGATTGCTCTATTCAAGGCGCAGGAGGAGGGTGATGCAGGAATCGACGATGACTACCAAAGGCTAGACAACCTTGCCCCGCGATGTGCGGCCCTGGTCAGTTTCAATGCGATAGAGAACGCTATCGCCGCTGGGGGCAGAGATCGGTCTTGATCGGCATCGACACGAATGTGTTGGTGCGGTTCCTGACGCTGCACGATGCCGAGCAGGCCGCTCTGGCCGTTGGCCTGATTGACACGCTGACCGCGCAGGACCCTGCCTTTATCAGCCGCCAGGTGCTGATCCAAACTGTTTAGGTGCTGGAGCGCGCCTATGATTTCGACCGCATGACCATCGCAAAGGCCCTTGATGCGGTGCTGGAGGCAGAAGAGCTGTTGGTTGAAAATCCGGACGTATCGGCCTGGCGCTGTCGCGTTATCGTCACCGCTGGCCGGGATTTGCCGACCAGATGATCGCGGTGACAGGGCGCGACGACGTGCTATACTTTTGATCGTGAGGCCGATGCTTTGCCGGAAAGGACGCTGCTTGCCTGATCATCGCTGCGTGACCCGATTGCAACGAGGTTGCCGCACTGGGCCTAAACCAGGTAATCACGGCGGCAAGACCCCCCTTGAACGGCATAGGATCACGGCATGACACATCCTGTTGAGGCCGCCGCAGTGGGCCGCTGGCGCGCGCTTGCCCTGATCTGTCTCGGAGTCGTAGGCGTTATGACGACGTGGTTTTCGGCCACGGCCATTGTTCCCGAGTTGGTGCTGGACTGGGGCCTTAGCACATCGCAGGCCGCTTGGCTGACCAATGCGGTACAGCTGGGGTTCGTGGCGGGGGCTATGGCGTCCAGTATCGTGAACCTGCCTGATATGGTGCGGATGCAAACCCTTATGGCGGTCAGTGCGCTGATCGCTTGCGCCGCCAATGCAGCTCTATTGCTGGATCCATCGCCGGGCGGGGCGATCGCTGCGCGTTTTGTCACCGGCATCGCGCTGGCAGGGGTCTATCCTCCGGCGTTGAAGCTGATGGCGACGTGGTTCCTGCGGGGCCGGGGGCTGGCGCTGGGGTTTCTGATCGGGGCGCTGACGTTGGGGTCGTCCATGCCGCATCTGTTCCGCGCACTGACCGCCGGCATCGCCTGGCAAGTTGTCGTGATCGCCACATCGCTGGCCACGCTGGGGGCCGCGATCCTGTTCTCCGCAGCGCTGCGCGAGGGTCCGCACGGATTTGGCCGCGCGACGTTTGATCCGCGGCAAAGCCTGCGGGTATTCACGCAAAAGCCGCTGATGCTGGCGAATATCGGCTATTTCGGCCACATGTGGGAGCTTTATGCGATGTGGGCCTGGTTTTTGGCCTTTGGCACGGCTGCGGCGCTGGGCGGCCTGACGCCGTTTCCCTTTGGCTCGGCGTCTATGCTGAGCTTTGTCGTGGTAGGGTCGGGAGTGTTCGGCTGCATCTTGGGTGGGGTGTTGTCGGACCGGATCGGGCGCTGCCTGACGACGGCGGGGATGATGGCGGTGTCGGGGGTCTGTGCGCTGCTGATCGGATTCACATTTGACGGACCGAGCTGGTTGCTGGCGCTAGTCGCGATCATCTGGGGCATTTCGGTGATCGGCGACAGCGCCCAGTTTTCCGCCGCCGTGACGGAACTTGCCGACCAACGCTTTGTTGGCACAGCGGTGACGTTGCAGTTGGGCTTTGGTTTTGCACTGACCGTGGTGGCGATTTCGATCATGCCCCATGTCGCGGATTGGATGGGCGGTTGGCAGTGGGTCTTTGTCGTTTTGGTGCCCGGTCCGGCGATCGGGGCGACCGCCATGCTGATGCTGCGCAGATTGCCAGAGGCAGCAGCCTTGGCCGGCGGGCGTCGGTAGGGATCGGCGCGCATTTGGTGCTGATCCGCCGGGGGCTTTGCCCCCCTGACCCTCCAAGGTATTTTTGACCAGAAGTAGGACAGACTAGGTGGCGGTGCTGCCTGCGATGGCCGCGCGCGAAAGCTGAGTGACGAGGGGCAGCAGGTCGGCCTGCAGGGCGTGGTAGATGTCGGGTTTGCCAATGAACTGGTGCTGGGCGGGCTTGCCTGCCTCATCAAGTTCAGGGAACCATCCGCCGTGATCCGGGTCGATCAGGTGGGTCTGGGCGAACTGCCAGAAAGTGCGGTAAAGCGCCTCGTCCTGTGGATTGCGGTCCAACTTGATTAGGGCGGCCATGGCACCAATTGCCTCTGATACGGGCCACCAGTAGCGGTCGGGGCGGTCGATCTGGCCGTCTTTCAGCGTATAGGCAAAGCCGCCGTCGGGCCGCAAAGCATCGTCTATTGCCTGAATGATCAGGCGGCGGGCAGCCTTGGGTGCGGTGTCGCCCTTGCGTCCGGCCAGATCCCAATGCTGTAGCGTCAGCCGCCCCAGTTCAATGCTGTGGCCGGGGGTTGTCCCGGCGGGACGGAACATTGGATTGCCCGCATAGCCGGGGTCCACGGACCAGTTTTCAGTGTAATGTTCCGGCAGGCGCCAGTCGTTCGCGGGTGCCATGCGGTGCACGAAGAAGTCGATGATCTGGCCTGCGCGGTTCAGATACCCGACCTCTCCTGTCGCCTCGAAGGCGGCGAGGTGCGCCTCTACTCCGTGCATATTGGCGTTCATGCCGCGATAGGTGGAAAACGGCGTCCAGTCGCGGTTGAACTCGTCGGCATAAAGGCCGTGCGCGTCCTCCCAGAAATGCGCGTCCAGCACGGATGTCACATCGGCCAGTAGGCGGTCCGCGTCCGGGTGACCGGCCTCTTTCGCGGTGGCGGCACAAAGCAGGACGAACATGTGGCCGTAGGCCAGTTTGCTGGCGTCCGCCGGGGTGCCGTCGCGGGCGACAGACCACAGGTAACCGCCGTTTACCGTATCGCGGTGCGCATGCCACAAGTGGTGCATCCCGGCGTCAATGACCGCGTCACAATCATCAAAGCCAAAACATTTCGCCAGTGCGAAGGAATGGACCATGCGCGTTGTTGTATGCAGCTCCTGTGGGCCATCTGGCAGGGGCGTGCCGTCCCAACCAGGCAGGTCAAAGCCACCATCGGCGCGCAGGGTTCGGCGAAAGACGTCCAGCTGACGCCCCGCATCATTGCGCAGAAACGCGCGGTGGTCTGCATTGTCGATCCAGAATCCGGTATCGTTATCTTGCCCAAGCAGCATAGAATTTCCCTTTTGAGTATTGGGCCGCGACGACCAATGTTGCACCCAAGTTGAAATGTCCCTCGGTGTGCAAAGTAAAAATGTCTCAGGTGCGGTATCGCAGCATGGCTGGGCAGGGCGGAGACCTCAGATGTCGCAGCCCTGAACAGCCATGCTGCGGCCTCTGGCGGGGCAGCTTAAGCTTGTTTCTTTGTACGTCTCGCCAACTTTGAATTCCAGCCATCATTGGGGCAACCCGTCGGTTCATAGCGGGTCTTCTGCTTGCCCGCACGGCGCGGCTTTGGGGGCACCTTGTCCTGTTCAGCCTTGATGTATTCCAGGGCCGCGCTGGGATGTTTGTTCTCGGTAATCGCGGCGTGCGTGCCCCGCTGATCCTTGTCGAAGACGGAGTAGGGGAGCGACACACCCTTCCAGCGGAACTCCAGGCGGCCATCCGGAAAGGCGTAGCCGTCGACGTATTTGCCAAAGAGGCCGCGCGTGGTCTCGTTGTCTTCGAAAATGATCCGTTGCCGTTCGAACGAGAACGCCAACTTTGTGCCGACATAGCTTTCGTCCCGCAAGTAAAAGACATCTCGCAATCCGTCCGGTTCAATGTTCATGCGCCTGTGCAGGTTGTCAGCACGGCGTGGCACCTTGGCAAACCTAGCGTTATAGCACGCCATAAAACCCGGCAGGAACGCGTTGGCAGTATTGATGTCCGCGATCCCGGCCAACCGAAGTTCCTTTACCAATCGGTCCTGTAGCGTGCGGTTTGCCCGTTCGACACGATCCTTGGCCTGACTGCTGTTGGCGCAAAGAATCTGGATGTTTAACTCATTCAGGGCACGCCCGAACTGGGTCATGCCATGACCTGTTCTGGCACCTTGTTGTGCCACACGGAACACCGAGTGCTTGTCGGAATAGAATGCGACCGGCCGGCGCAATCGGCGTGATGATGCCATCAGTCGACCGGGGTGGGCGGCAGTTTCCGCTGACGCTCTTTGCATCGACGACGGTGGACCCGGTCACGGCCCACCGCACGAAAGCCGCGTTTTTTGAAGCGCTGGATGAGACCGCTTTGGACACACTTTCAGATAACGCCAGCCTCGAGAGTTTGGCTGCGGCATTGGATGCCGTGGTTCGTTCACCCAGAAAAGACAAGGGCAGGGGGGGATCGTAAAGGTACCAGCGCGTAGCATCTTTTCGGCGGTGGTTGATGAGGGTGTGAGGTCGATCGGCTTTGATGGCGTGCTCATTGCTCAAGATGCTATCGGGTTTTCGATCTGGACGGGAACATCTGGCAGAATGTGCAGCCGTTGGATTTGTCCGCATGACCCGGTTGCTCCACACTGCCACAACCCATGTCGGCAAGGTCCGTAAGGTGAACGAAGACAGCATTCTGTCGCTACCAGGTCAGTTGGTCTGGGTCGTATCTGATAGTATGGGTGGCCATGCCGGTGGGGATTTTGCGTCTCAGGCGGTGGTCGACAGCGTGACCACAATGCCCCTGCGCGATGGCCCTGCGTAACAAATGCAAGCGCCGCGGCAGTCAATCCTGTCCGCCCACGATTCAAT
>CAWUXN010000034.1:0-5435 GCA_963926415.1 uncultured Loktanella sp. | reverse complement strand
GACCCCGCTGGCCCCTATACAATCCGCGGCGGGCACATGCCGTCACGCCACGACATTGCTACCTCGGTTGCGTTCTGCAAAGCGATCCGCGACGCCGTCGGCGACCGCGCTGACCTGCTGTTTGGCACTCACGGCCAGTTTTCCACCGCTGGTGCGATCCGCATGGGGCAGGCCATCGCCCACTACGATCCGCTCTGGTACGAAGAACCGATCCCGCCAGACAACACGCATGAGATGTCAAAGGTCGCGGCCAAAACAGGCATCCCGATCGCCACCGGCGAGCGTCTGACCACACGTGCCGAATTTGCGCCTGTACTGCGCGCCGGTGCTGCAAGCATCCTGCAACCAGCGCTTGGTCGCTGCGGAGGTATCTGGGAGGCGCACAAGATCGCCGTCCTCGCCGAAGCCTACAACGCGCAAATCGCCCCACACCTTTATGCCGGTCCCATCGAATGGGCCGCCAACATCCAACTAGCAGCCGCGATCCCGAACATCCTGATGGCGGAAACGATCGAAACCCCGTTCCACTTCGATCTGATCAAGCACACCCTGCAGGTCGACAACGGCTACATTCCCGTCCCCACCGCGCCCGGTCTTGGTATCGACGTGGACGAGGATCTTGCCCGCGCCCATCCTTATACCGGAACCGATCTGCACCTTGAAATGCAGCAGGACCCGCCCGGCTATCACGCCCCCAACACCTTCGCAGGCGGCGCACCCGCCACGGACTGACGTCCATCATCTTGCCACAAATACTCCCGCCGAAGGCACCCCGCCCCTGCAAGAGTCCGCCCCGTCAGCCGAGGTAATCAGCCTCCGCCACAGACTCTGCCCACGTCACCGCACTGCCATCCACCGCCTCGTGAATGGCGATATGGGTCATAGCACTGTCCGGCGCGGCCCCGTGCCAATGGCGCTCGTCCGGATCGAAACGCACCACGTCACCCGCGCGGATCACCTGCACCGCACCGCCCGTGCGCTGCACGCGGCCCGTCCCTTCGGTCACGATCAGGATCTGCCCCAGCGGATGCGTGTGCCAGTTCGTCCGTGCGCCCGGCTGGAACGTTACGCTCGCACCTGCAGCTTTCGACGGGGCCTCGTCGTGGAACAGCGGCGACATGGTCACATCACCCGTGAACCAGTCGGCGCTGGCGGTTTTCTGGGCCAAATCGGCGGCAGCGGTAATCTTCATGGCATCATCCCCTTATGCGATACTTCACCATTCCGCGCCCAGCTGCCCGTTGTAAAGCCGCCCTGTTTGAACGATGGTACGCTCGCACCCTTTGACCGCAGGAAATCCGCCCCATGCCCTTTGATCGCATCCTGAAGATTGCCCCCTCCATCCTGTCCGCCGACTTTGCCGATTTCGGCCGCGAAATCCGCGCGATCGAGGATCAGGGCGCCGACTGGGTCCATGTCGACGTGATGGATGGGCACTTTGTCCCGAACCTTACCTTCGGCCCGCCCGCTGTGAAAGCCTTCCGCCCCCATGTCAAAACCGTCATGGACGTCCATCTGATGATTTCGCCGGTTGATGCTTATATCGACGCCTATGCCGACGCCGGTGCCGATATCCTGACCGCCCATATCGAGGCGGGGCCGCATATCCACCGCACTCTGCAGGCGATCCGCGCGGCAGGGATGAAAGCGGGCGTCGCGCTGAACCCTGGCACCCCTGCGGACGCGGTGGCTGACCTAATGGATGTGGCCGACATGGTGCTGGTGATGACCGTGAACCCCGGCTTTGGCGGGCAAAAGTTCATCGACATGACCGCCAAAATTCGCCGCGTGCGCGAGCTGATCGGCGACCGGGAAATTCATATCCAGGTCGACGGAGGCGTCGATCCCAAAACCGCGCCGCTGGTGATCGATGCAGGTGCCGACGTGCTTGTTGCTGGCTCTGCCGTGTTCCGCGGTGGATCTGTCGATAAGGCAGCTGTTTACGGCGAGAACATGCGCGCGATCCGGGCGTCCATCACGGGCTAAGCTGCCACCCAGACATAAAAAAACCGGCCCCGCAGGGCCGGTTTCCAATATTTCAGGCCGATTTACAGACGGCGACGGCAGCCTCGCGCTCTGCCGGCACGTCGAAGCGGTCCAGCATCATTACCTTGTGCCAAACCTTGACGAAGTCCTTGACCAGACGCGTGTGGCCGTCGTCCGCGGCATAGACTTCTGCCACTTGGCGCAGCTGGGCATTAGCCCCGAACACCAGATCGCAGCGCGTCGCGGTGTAGGCGTTTTGCCCGCCGCTCCGGCGGATCAGGTCAAAACCCATCTCGTCCTCGCCCTGAGCCTTCCACTCAAACTCCATGCTAGTCAGCACCTTGAAGAAATCGTTGGTCAGCACGCCGGGCCGATCGGTGAAAACCGCAGCACCATCGCTGTCATAATCGCCTGCAAGAACCTTCAAACCGCCGGTCAGGGCCGTCCATTCGGGCACGGTCAGGCTGAGCAGGTTGGCCTTATCCAGAAACAGATGCTCTGGCGCGACGTGATAGCCCACCGCGTCGTTGCGATAGTTGCGAAAGCCGTCGACGACGGGTTGCAGCCAGTTCACCTGCTCTTCGTCCGTCAGCTCTGCCGTGGTGTCCATGCGGCCCCCGACAAAGGGCACATCGACAGGCACGCCCGCATCCCGCGCGGCCTTTTCGACACCGGCGCAGCCCGCCAGCACAATCAGGTCCGCCATAGAGACATTGCCGAAGTCAGCCTTTACTCCCTGTAGCACGTCCAGCACACGGACCAAACGTGGCGGGTTGTTCACCGGCCAACTGCGCTGCGGTTCCAGCCGGATGCGCGCGCCATTGGCCCCGCCCCGGTTGTCCGACTTGCGATAGGTCGCGGCAGAGGCGAAGGCGGTTGAGACCAGTTCCTGCACGCTCAGCCCCGTGGCGGCGATCTTGTCCTTCAGCGTAGCGACGTCGGTGTCCGAAAGCGCATAGCCGTCGTTGCGCGGGATCGGATCCTGCCACAGGAATTCCTCAGCCGGGACTTCCTTGCCGAGGTAGCGGACCTTCGGCCCCATGTCGCGGTGAACCAGCTTGTACCACGCCTTGCTGAACGCTTCGGTGAAGGCGTCGAAATCGTTCAGGAACTTCAGGCAGACATCGCGGTACGCCGGGTCCACTTTCAGCGCGATGTCCGACGTCATCATCATCAGATCGTTCATTTGACCGGGCACGTGAGCGTCTGGCGTCTTGGGGGCGTCCGGGTCAACCGGAATCCACTGCGTCGCGCCAGCGGGGGATTTGGTCTGCTTCCATTCGAACTTGAACAGGTTGGTCAAATAGTCGTTGTCCCACATCGTCGGGTTCGGAGTCCACGATCCTTCGATCCCGTTGGTCATGGTATATTGGCCAAAGCCCGTGCCTTTGGGATTCTGCCAGCCAAGCCCCATCGCCTTCATCGGGGCACCTTCAGGTGCGGGGCCAACTTCATCAGGGCTCGTCATGCCGTGAGATTTGCCAAAGGCGTGACCGCCCGCGATCAGGGCGACAGTTTCTTCGTCGTTCATCGCCATTCGGGCAAAGGTTTCACGGATATCGCGGGCGCTGTCCATCGGCACGCCGTTGCCGTTCGGGCCTTCGGGATCGACATAAATCAGCGCCTGATTGGTCGCGGCCAGCGGGTTTTCAAGATCGTAGTAATCTTCTTTAACGTCGCCTTCCCAGCGGATGTCACGGGTCACCATTTGGTTGGGGTGGCCTTCCAGCGGCCCCGCGGGAACCTCGTTCACGCGTTTGCCGTTCCAGCCCTCAGGGCCCCAATAGGTCGCCTTGTCGGCCTCCCACGCGTCGATGCGTCCGCCGCCGAAACCGAAGGTTGGAAAGTTCATGATCTCTAACGCACAGTTGCCGGTCAGAACGATCAGGTCGGCCCAACTAATCGAGGCCCCGTATTTTTGCTTGATCGGGGCCAGAAGGCGGCGGGATTTGTCGGTGTTGCCGTTGTCCCACCAACTGTTGATCGGGGCAAAGCGCTGCATCGCCTGCGCCGCGCCGCCGCGCCCGTCCGCGATGCGGTAGGTACCAGCGCTGTGCCACGCCATCCGCACCATCTGCGGGCCATAGTTGTGGTAATCGGACGGCCACCAGTCGACCGACGTCGTAAGGAATTTCTTGATGTCAGCCTTGACCGCATCAAGGTCCAGCTTAGAAAATGCCTCGGCGTAATCTTGATCGCAGAGCGGGTTGGCAAAGGGAGGATCCTGATGCAGCAGTTCGACCTTTAGCCGGTTCGGCCACCAGTGATCCAGTTGCGGCTCTGATCCAAGTGCGCCACCGATGCGGGTACCACGAAACGGGCAAGTGCCCTGAGTTGCTGCATGATCTTTCATTGCGTGTCTTCCTGATCCAGATTTCGGTCGACCGGGAATTTTGCCCCGATTCTCGCCGTAATCTTTGATGCTGCGCAAGTGTGGCAGCCGCAAAATTTGATACGGCGCTATGGTCATGAAACACGCATGCACCCTTCCGGGTTCCACCAAGCGAGCGCAGCGCGGCAAACTACCCAACTTAGCGCGGCGCAGATCACCCCCGACAGGGGGCTTCTCCATCAAAGACGAGGACGGCCCTGCATCGCCGAGCGCTTACGTTGCAAGGCGGCGTGACGCCTCGATCCGCAGGGGCGGGCCATCTCTCATAGCGCGGCGCAAGCGGCGCGACACCGTGTCGATTAGCAGCGTCAGCAGGCCCGAGACGACAAGCAGCGCGACAACCCGGTCCATCCGCAGGGTCTGCACATTGCTTTGAATGTAAAAGCCCAGCGTGCCGATCCCCAGCAGGCCCATGATGGCGCTGTCGCGCAGAATAATCTCCCACCGATACAGGCACAGGGCCCAAAAGGCGGGCGACAAGCGCGGGAACAGGTCCCACGCCCAAAGCGTCACACCGCGCGGTGCGCCGGTGTGCTGCGGCAGGCTTGCCGCCTGACGGCCCAGCAGATGTGCGATGATCGCCCCGTTGTGCAGCCCCAGCGCCAGAATGGCGGGCAGCATAGACGGGCCCAGCACCTGAAGCAGCACAAAGGCCAGCATATAATCCGGGATCGAGCGTAGCACGACCAGCACGCCATGCCCGATCACAGCGCCAACGCGACCCACGACACCGGGCACGATGGCAGGAAAGGCAACCGCCGCAATCAGCGCCGCCGCCGCCAGCGCGATCTGCGACAAGATCAGCGTGTCCATACTGCCGGGCAGCGCCTGCTGGACGAGCACCTTGTCCAGCCAGCTGCCCCAATCGCCACCGGTGCGCAGCGGGCTTGGCACGATGCCAGTCAGGAAGCGCATCAGCGCTCCCTGCCCCATTGGCGGTGTCGGCAGCATGATCAGCGCCGTTGCCGCCGCTGCTAGCATCAAGGGTACCAACCGCCAAATCACCCAAAACCGCAGAGGCAAGATCAGCGCCAGAAACAGCGCCAATACTGCTGCG